>CAZSAW010000209.1:0-2085 GCA_964604745.1 uncultured Hyphomicrobiales bacterium | reverse complement strand
CGCGCCGCTCTTCTTGCGCTCGGGCTTTCGGCCTTGACCGGCTGCTCCGACCTCTACGTCGACCGGCGCCAGACGATTTCGTTCGCTTCGGGCGATGCCGTCGCCGCCGACAAGGTGGCGCAGATGGTCGATCCATGGCCGGCCGCGAGCGCGAAACGCAACATCGCCTTCAACGGCGAGAAGATGCAGACCGCCGTCGAGCGTTATCGGCACGGCCGCATCATCGCGCCGGTCAACGCGACGACAAGCTCGGTCGCCTATCAGCAGGCGCAGGCCGCAGCCAATTCGGCATCAAGCTCGACCCCGAGCAGCGGCAGCAGCAGCGGCTGGGCGCCGCCGCCGACGCCGTCGGTGAAATAAGCCAGAGAAGAAGAGCGAAGCGGAATGCGTCTGACCCGTCCAGCGACCGACAACCGGACCTGCGTGGTGGTGCTCACCGCCGATGCCTCGTTCGAGGCGTCGGTGCGCGCCACATTCAGCGCGAGTTCGCAGATCGATCTGCGCGTGATTTCCGGCACCGTGGCGTCGGGCGGCGACAAGTTCGACATCGAGGGCGTGACGGTGATCGTCATCGATCTCGATGCCTCGCGCGAGGACGAGATGCAGGCGCTAGAGCGGCTCATGGCGCGCACCGGCGGCTGGCCGCCCGTCGTCGTCGTCACGCAAGCCTTCGATGCGCAGGTCGCGCGCACGCTCTTGCAGATGCGTGTTGCCGATTTTCTCGTCAAACCGGTCCCGCCGGTCGAACTGGTGCGGACCTGCGCGCGTGTGGTCAAGCCGACGACCAGCGAAACCAAGGAAGCGGAAATCTATACCTTTCTCGGCGCCGTCGGCGGCGCCGGCGTCACCACGCTGTCGATCCAGACCGCGCTGCTTCTGTTGAACAACGGCCCGCGCGGCGGCCGCGCCTCGGCCTGCCTGGTTGATCTCAACTTCCAGAACGGCGCCTGTGCCGATTATCTCGATCTCGAGCCGCGCCTCGACCTGAACGAGATCGAGCCGCGCCCCGATCGTCTCGACAAGCAATTGCTCGAGGTGATGACCGCCTATCACGCCTCCGGCCTCGCCGTGATCGCGGCACCGTCGCGGCCGGCGGAAATGCGCTCGTTCGATCCGGACGTGGTCACGCGGCTGCTCGATCTCGCCTCGACCAATTTCGATTTCGTCGTCATCGACATGCCGCGCACCTGGTTCTCGTGGACCGACAGCGTTTTGCTCGGGTCCAACCGCGTCTTTATCGTCAGTGAAATGACGGTGCCGGGCCTGAAGCATGCCAAGCAGCTTGTCGGCGCCATCCGCGAGCGGCTGGGCGATCAGCCGCAGCCGCAGGTGATCGTCAACCGCTTCGAGCAGCGCATGTTCGCGCCGGGCCTGAAGAAGTCCGACATCGAGCACGCGCTCGGCAAGGATTTCGCCGCCATGGTGCCGAACGATTATCGGCTTGTCCGCGAGGCCATCGACCGCGGCGTGCCGCTCGAAGACGTCAAGAAAGGCAACAAGATCACGCTGCAGCTCAAGAAGATGATCGCGCCGGCGCCGGCGAAGCCCGCGCCGGGCGACAAGGCTCAGGCGGAATCCAAGAAGCTCAACCTGCAGCTTGCGCGCTGACAGAGGCAACAGGACGATGAACAGGACAGCAGGCTTCGCCGGGCGTTTTTCTGCGCGCCGTACGTCAGCGCAGCCGGCTGCGCCCGCCCCCGCGCTTGTGCCGGAGCAGGACGCTCCCGCAGCCCCCGAAGACACGTCCTGGACCGTTTTCCCCGATGCCGAGCCCGCGCCCGAGGCGCCCGCTGCCGCGCCCTCGGCCAATCCGCTTCTGTCCGACAAGCTTCTCGATGCGAAGGTGCGGCTGCATCGCCGGCTGATCGAGGAGATCAATCTGTCCGCGCTCGAAAAGCTCCCCGAAGCGGAAATGCGCCAGCACGTGCAGCAGCTCGTCAGCCAGTACGTCGTGGTCGAGCGTCTTGCGCTCAACACCAGCGAGCTGAACGCTTTCGTCTCCGAAATCCTCGACGAGATGACCGGTCTCGGCCCGCTTGAGCCGCTGCTCAAGGATCCGAGCATCTCCGATATCCTGATCAACGG
>CAZSAW010000208.1:0-2580 GCA_964604745.1 uncultured Hyphomicrobiales bacterium | reverse complement strand
GCCGATGCCGAACAGGTTGGCGATCGCCCAGCTTCCGGCAAAGGCAGCGCCGAACACTTCGGCGCCGATGAGAATGGCCGCGCTCACGACGGTGAGGACGTGAAGCCAGATGATGCGGCGGCCGGTCTTTGGCTCGGTCATGTTGTCGGTCCCGTGAGGGGCGCAATCTCCCCGAAAGAGGAGAGCGGATCAAGCCTGGATTTATCGGCCTTTCGCCCCATTTTGGCTAGGATCGACCCCTCTCGCTGCCCTCCCGCACATTGTCCGGAAAGCCCCGATGACTGCACGTTCCGCTCCCGCCGCCGACCCAGCGAATCCACTCCTGCAGGACTGGCAGACGCCCTTCGGCGCGCCGCCCTTCGCGCAAATCGCCCCGGAGCATTTCCGTCCGGCCTTCGACCGGGCGCTGGCCGCGCATGATGCCGAGATCGAGGCCATCGCGGACGATCCGGCGTCGCCGTCCTTCGACAATACGATCGTGGCGCTGGAGCGCGCCGGGCACCGGCTGGATCGCGTCGCCTCGGTTTTTCATGCACTCGCCGGCGCCCACACCAACGACTCCATCCTCGCGCTCGAGCGCGACATGTCGCCCATCCTCGCCGCCCATTACAGCCGCATCTACCTGCACGGGCCGCTGTTCCGCCGCGTCGAGACGCTGTTCAGGAAGACCGCGAGCCTTGGCCTGACGGCGGAACAGGCGCGCGTGCTTGAGCGCTACCACACCGCCTTCCGCCGCGCCGGCGCGCATCTGGACGATGCCGCGCGCGAGCGCCTCAAGGCCATCAGCGAGCGGCTGGCGACGCTGGGCACCGCCTTCAGCCAGAACGTGCTCGCCGATGAACGCGACTACACGCTCGTGCTCGAGACTGAGGACGAGCTTGCGGGCCTGCCGGACTTCGTGCGCGTCGCAGCCCGCAAGGCGGCCGAGGAGCGCGAGCTTTCCGGCAAGCACGTCATTACGCTGTCGCGCTCGATCGTCGAGCCCTTCCTGCAATTCTCGACGCGGCGCGACCTGCGCGAGAAGGTGTTCCGTGCCTGGATCGCGCGCGGCGACGGCGACAACAAGACTGACAACAAGGCGATCATCGTCGAGATCGTGAAACTGCGGGCCGAGCGCGCTGCTATCCTCGGTTACGCGACCTTTGCCGATTTCCGTCTCGACGATTCGATGGCGAAAACGCCACAGGCGGTGCGCGATCTTCTCGGCAAGGTCTGGCCGTTGGCGCGCAAGCGGGCGCTCGCCGATCGGGACGCGATGCAGGCGATGGTGACGAACGAAGGCGGCAATTTTCACCTCGCCGCCTGGGACTGGCGCTTTTACGCCGACAAGCTGCGCAAGCAGCTTCATGACGTCGATGAGGCGGCCGTCAAACCGTTCCTGCAGCTCGACAACGTCATCGCCGCGGCCTTCGACACGGCGACGAAGCTGTTCGGCCTTACGTTCAAGCCGCGCGCGGACGTGCCGGCGTGGCATCCGGACGTGCGCGTCTGGGAGGTAAACGGAGCCGACGGCCGATTCATGGGACTATTCTTCGGCGATTATTTTGCCCGCGCCTCGAAGCATAGCGGCGCCTGGATGACGACGCTGCGCGATCAGCGCAAGCTCGATGGCGATATCCGGCCGCTCGTCATCAATGTCATGAATTTCTCCAAGGCGGCCGAAGGCGAGCCCAATCTCCTCTCCTTCGACGATGCGCGCACGCTGTTTCACGAATTCGGCCACGCGCTGCACGCGCTTTTGTCGGACGTGACCTATCCGAGCATTTCCGGAACAAGCGTCTTCACCGATTTCGTCGAATTGCCCTCCCAGCTCTACGAACATTGGTTTGAACGGCCGGAGGTGCTGCGCCGCTTCGCCCGACACGCAAAGAGCGGCGAGCCGATGCCGGAAGACCTGCTCAAGCGCGTGCTGGCTGCGCGCACCTTCAATCAGGGCTTTGCCACGGTCGAATATGTATCGTCGGCACTGATCGATCTCGAATTTCATTCGACGCCGCCGGTTCAGGACGTGACGGCTTTCGAGCGCGAGGAATTGTCGCGCATCGGCATGCCGGCGGAAATCGTCATGCGCCACCGGCCGCCGCATTTCGCGCATGTCTTTTCCGGCGGCGGCTATGCCTCGGCCTATTACAGTTACATGTGGTCGGAGGTGCTTGACGCCGATGCGTTCCGCGCATTCGAGGAAACCGGAGACATTTTCGATCAGGCGATGGCGAAGAAGTTGCGCGACCACATTTATTCGGCCGGGGGCTCGCGCGATCCGAAAGACCTCTACATCGCCTTCCGCGGCCGGTTGCCGACGCCGGATGCTCTGCTGCAGCGGCGCGGATTGGTCGATGCCGCGCCGGCCGGCAAGGCATGATACGCTGACATGACGCTCCATTCCGCCGGTCACCGCTGCGGCGTTGCGGCCGCTCCGCATCATGCCGCTGCCGAAGTCGGCCGCCTCGTATTTGCCGAGGGCGGCAACGCGCTCGAAGCGATGGTGGCGATGGCAGCCGCGATCGCTGCCGTCTACCCGCATATGAATCACGTCGGCGGTGACGGCTTCTGGCTCGTGCGCGAGCCATCGGGCCGCGT
>CAZSAW010000207.1:0-12270 GCA_964604745.1 uncultured Hyphomicrobiales bacterium | reverse complement strand
GATGTCCCAGCGATAGGCGAGCGCCCATTCCGGCACGGTGTTGTCGAGATCGAAGGCGCACACCATCCGCCCGCGCGCCTTCTCGTCGGTGACACCCTGCGAGATCGGATCGAACTGCATGAGCTGGTCGCCGGGGAAATACATCTGCGTGACCAGACGCGAGAGGAAGGAATGGCCGAAGACCGAGAAGTGAATGTGCGCCGGCCGCCATGCGTTGTGGTGGTTGCCCCACGGATAGGGGCCGGGCTTCACGGTGACGAACTTGTAATAGCCGTCCTTGTTCGTGACGGTGCGACCGGCGCCGGTGAAATTCGGATCGAGCGGCGCCGGATGCTTCTCGCCGACATGGATGTAGCGGCCGGCGGCATTCGCCTGCCACACTTCGACGAGCGTGTCAGGCACCGGGCGGCCGTCCTCGTCGAGCACGCGGCCATGCACGATAATGCGCTCGCCGATCGGCTCGCCGTTCTTGCCATGCGAGGTCAGATCGTCGTCGCCGGGCTGAACAATGTCGTGGCCGTAAACCGGCCCGGTCAATTCCGACAGCGTATGCGGCACGATGATCAGCGGCTTCGACGGCGAACGCTTCACCGTGCTCTTGTAAGGCGGATACGGCCGCGGCGGATGAACCTTGGTGCTCTCGCGCGGATAGACGAGCGTCATGATTCTGTCCTGTGGGATTGGATTTCGGAGTGGCGCAGCGGGCAAGGCATCATCGTCTCCTGCGCCTCAAACCCGTTCGATCGCAAGAGAGACGCCTTGGCCGACGCCAACGCACATAGTGGCAAGCCCGAGCTTCCCGCCCCGTTTTGCGAGGCCATGCGCCGCAGTCATCGCGAGACGGGCACCCGACATGCCCAGAGGATGACCCAGTGCAATCGCACCCCCATGCGGATTGACCTGTTCGGCGTCATCAGGAAGCCCGAGCTGCCGCAGGCATGCTAGCGACTGCGAGGCAAAGGCCTCGTTGATCTCGATCAACGCGAAGTCGCCGATCTTCAGATTGAGCCGCTTCATCAGCTTCTGCGTCGCCGGCACCGGGCCGATGCCCATGATGCGCGGCGGAACGGCGGCCGAGGCCATGCCGAGGATGCGCGCGCGGGGCGTCAGCCCCTGCCGCTTCACCGCTTCCTCGGATGCGAGAATCATCGCCGCCGCGCCGTCATTGACGCCGGAAGCATTCCCCGCCGTGACCGTGCCGTTGTTGCGGAACGGCGTCTTGAGCTTGGCGAGCGCCTCGAGCGTGGTGTCGGGCCGCGGATGTTCGTCCTTGTCGACGACGATCGGTCCCGCCTTCCCGCCCGGCGTCTCCACCACAACGATCTCTTCGGCGAAATAGCCGGCAGCGATCGCCTTGCCGGCGCGCTGCTGCGAGCGGATGGCGAAGGCGTCCTGGTCCTGCCGCGACACCTGGAATTCCTCGGCGACGTTCTCGCCCGTCTCCGGCATGGAATCGATGCCGTATTGCGCCTTCATCAGCGGATTGACGAAACGCCAGCCGATGGTGGTGTCGTAGATTTCGGCGCTCCGCTGAAACGGCTCGCTCGCCTTTCCCATCACATGCGGCGCCCGCGTCATCGACTCGACGCCGCCGGCGATAGCGAAATCGAGTTCGCCGGCGCGGATCGCGCGCGCGGCGGTGCCGACCGCATCGAGGCCGGAGGCACAAAGGCGGTTGAGCGTTACGCCGGGGATGGAATCCGGCAGCCCCGCCAGCAGCAACGCCATGCGGGCGACGTTGCGATTGTCCTCGCCGGCCTGATTGGCGCAGCCGTAAAAGACTTCATCGAGCTGCGACCAGTCGACCTTCGGATTGCGCTTCAGCAATGCCTTGATCGGCAGCGCCGCGAGATCGTCGGCCCGCACCTTGGCAAGCGCACCGCCGTAACGCCCGATGGGCGTGCGCACCGCGTCGCAGAGAAAAACGTCGCGCATTCCTGGTTCTCCCTTACGCCGCCTCGCTATGCGCGCGTTTCGTGCGCGCGTGCAGGTCGCGCAGGATTTCAAGTTCCTGTGCCGTCGGTGGTGTCGTCTCTTCCACGCGATTGGCGTAGCGGACCGTCCAGCCGGTATTCTCCTGGATCTTGTCGCGCGTGACGCCGGGGTGAATCGAGACGACGCTCATTTCCTTCGTGCTCGGATCCGGCTCGAAGATGCACAGATCGGTGACAAGTCGCGACGGGCCTTTCGTCTTGACGCCAAGCCGCCGGCGATGATCGCCGCCCTCGCCGTGGCCGAGCGACGTCACGAAATCGATCTTGTCGACAAAGCTGCGCTTGCCCTGCGCCATGATAATGAAAATCTCGCCGCAGGAATTGGCGATTTCCGGCGCGCCGCCGCCGCCGGGCAGCCGCACCTTCGGCTTGTCGTAGGGACCGACGACGGTCGTATTCAGGTTGGCGAAGCGGTCGATCTGCGCGCCGCCGAGAAAGCCGACGGTGATGCGACCGCCCTGCAGCCAGTAGCGAAACATTTCCGGCACCGACACCGTGGTCAGCGCGGTCTCGCACAATTCGCCGTCGCCAATGGAGAGCGGCAGCACGGTCGGCTTGGTCGCGAGCGTCCCGGATTCGTAGATCAAGGTGATGTTGGGCGCATGCGTGAGGCGGGCCAGATTCGCGGCCGCCGACGGCATGCCGATGCCGACGAAGACGACGTCCTCGTTCTTCAGCGCGCGCGCCGCCGCCACCGTCATCATTTCATTGGGTGTATAGGTCGCAGTCATCGTCAGTCCTATTCCGCCGCGCTCGGCATGCGTGCGGCGTGCGCCGCAAAGGCTTCAGGCCCTTTTTCCAGCACGTTCGCTTTCATCCATGCGAGGAACGTGTCGCGCTCGCGCGCGATCTTGTCCCATTGGATATAGAACGCATTGTTGCGCTTGTAATAGCCCTGCGCATAGGACGGAAACGCGCCGCCCGGCACATGCGCGATGGCGCCGATGGTCCAGCTCGGCAGGATGCAGGCATTCAGGTTGCGCTCGCCGAAATCGTCGACGACTTCCTCAACCGTCACGATCGAGCGTTTGGCCGCGAGCACGGCTTCCTTCTGCACGCCGAGAATGCCTTCCAGCAGAACATTACCGGCGCGATCGGCCTTCAGCGCGTGGATCACCGCGACGTCGGGCCGGTGCGCCGGGATCGCCGCAAGCGTCTCGCCGGTGAACGGGCATGTGATGCTCTTGATGTGCGGATTCACCTTCGGCAGGTCGGTGCCGATATAGCCGCGGAAGATCGCGCATGGCAGGCCCGCGGCTCCCGCCTCATAGGCATTCGCCATCGCCGCGTGCGAATGCTCCTCGATCGCGAGCTTGTTCGGCCAGGCATTCTCGACTGCGTCGCGCAAACGGTGCAGCGAGCCGACGCCGGGATTGCCGCCCCAGGAAAAGACAAGCTTGTCGACGCATCCCATGCCGATGAGCTGATCGTAGAGAAGATCGGGCGTCATGCGGATCAATGTCAGGTGTTTGCGACCCTGACGAATGATCTCATGGCCAGCGGCGTAGGGAATGAGGTGCGTGAAGCCCTCCATCGCCACCGTGTCGCCGTCGCGCACCATGGTTTGCACGGCCTGAGCGAGACTGGTGATCACCGACACAAGACTTCCTCCCTGACATTATTGGAGTTTTTTCTACCTAATGAGGCCGCCCGCCATCGGTCAAGTGCGCTATTGACTCAAATGTGCGGTTAGCGAACAGCTTGGACTTTGGAGGGAATGGCTGTGACAAGTCCGGGTCCTGATCGCAATTTTGTCGCCGGTCTCGGCAAGGGACTTGCGGTGATCGAATGTTTCGATGACCGGCACCGGCGCCTGACCATCGCCGATGTGGCGGCGACCGCCTCGATCAGCCGCGCGGCAGCCCGGCGCGCGCTGCTCACGCTGCGTGCGCTCGGATATACAGATTACGACGGGAAATTCTTCTGGCTGACGCCGCGCGTGCTGCGGCTCGGCTATTCGTATCTCGCCTCGACCGAATTGCCGCAACTGCTCCAGCCGTTTCTCGACCGGCTCAGCGCGGACATCCAGGAATCGTGTTCGGCGAGCGTGCTCGACGGCGACGATATCGTCTACATTGCGCGCTCGGCGAAAAAACGCGTGATGGCGGTCGGGCTCGATGTCGGCTCGCACCTTCCCGCCTATTGCACGTCGATGGGGCGCGTGCTGCTGGCGGCGTTGCCGCCGGACGAGGCGATGCGCCGGCTTTCGGCGGCGAGGCGGCGCAAGCTGACGCCGCACACCAAGACCCGCCTCGACGAACTCGCCGATGTTCTCGATCTCGTTCGCAAGCAGGGCTATTGCGTGACCGATCAGGAACTGGAAGTCGGGCTTCTGTCGATGGCGGTGCCGGTGCAAGACGTTTCGGGAAAAACCGTCGCGGCGATCAATGTCGGCACGCAATCGGCGCGATTTTCCGCCGCCGACATGCCGCGCCGCTTCCTGCGAAAATTTCTCGAGACGCAGGCCTCGCTCAAACCGCTCATCAAGATGTCGCCGGGACCGGCGATACCTGACAGCAACGGCCGGACGCTCCGTTGACTTGACCACGCCCGCAGGATTTTCGACGATCCGCGCCAATCGCATCGCAGAAACCATTTGAGGACATCATGGATCCGAAAGGACATGCCGCCATCGTGACCGGTGGCGCATCGGGGTTGGGCGCGGCCACGGCACAGCGGCTGGCTGCGGCCGGCGCCAAAGTCGCGATCCTCGACATCAACGGTGACGGCGCGGCGAGCGTCGCGAACGCCTTCGGCGGCCTCGGCATCGCCTGCAACGTCACCGACGAAGACAGCGCCGCCGTCGCGCTGAGACAGGCGGAAGCGGCACATGGCCCGGCGCGCATTCTCGTCAATTGCGCCGGCATCGGTCCGGCCAAGCGCATGGTCGGCAAGGAGGGGCCGATGCCGCTCACCGATTTCCGCCGCGTGATCGAGATCAACCTGATCGGCACCTTCAATCTGATGCGGCTCGTGGCGGCGACGGCAAGCAGACTCGAACCGCTCGCGGGCGGCGAACGCGGCGTGATCGTCTCCACGGCTTCGGTCGCGGCCTTCGAAGGACAGATCGGGCAGACCGCCTATGCCGCCTCGAAAGGCGGCGTCGCCGCGCTGACGCTTCCGGCCGCGCGCGAACTTGCGCAATTCGGCGTGCGCGTGCTTGCGATCGCGCCGGGCATTTTCGGCACACCGATGCTGAGAGCGTTGCCGCAGGCGGCGCAGGACAGTCTCGGCGCTTCGGTCCCCTTCCCGCCGCGTCTCGGCGAACCGGGCGAATTCGCCGATCTCGTGCTCGTCTGCGTCCGCAGCGGCTATCTCAACGGCGAAGTGATCCGCATCGACGGCGCGCTCCGCATGGCGCCGCGCTGAGTGCCGATCATGCTCGTCAATACGCACCGCGTGCGGATCGAGTGGGGCGATTGCGACCCCGCCGGCATCGTTTTCTATCCGCGCTATTTCGCCATCTTCGATTCCTGCACGAGCTATCTGTTCGAGGCGGCGACCGGGCTGACGAAATACGAGATGACGAAGAAATATGATTTCGTCGGCATCCCGATGGTCGACACGCGCGCGCGCTTCATCCTCCCGTCGCGCTTCGGCGACGACATCGACGTGGAAACGACCGTCGCGGAATTTCGCACATCGAGTTTCGACGTGCGGCATCGGGTCCTGAAAGGCGGCGAGCTTGCGATCGAGGGATTCGAGACGCGCGTCTGGGTCGGGCGTCACCCGGACGATCCGGAGCGGATCAAGTCGAAGCCCATTCCGGCCGACGTGATCGCGGCGTTGCAGGGCTGAACGGCGTTTTCCCTGCTGTTCTGTTATTCGCGCGTAGATGTTGCGCGAGAAGCGCGACTTGGCGCGCGAGTATCTTGCAGGACGAGGCGAAAAGCGCGTCAATCGCCGCGAATAACGCTTGCAGCTGTGGGTTTGCGCGGCCTTCGGCATGAAAGGCGGCGCGGCATCTGCTAGCTTTCTCCCATGGATACTCGCGCACCCGTCAGCCCCGAGGAAATCGCCGGCGCAACGCCGGTGATGGCGCAATATATCGAGATCAAGGCCGCCAATCCGGATTGCCTCCTGTTCTACAGGATGGGCGATTTCTACGAGCTGTTCTTCGAGGATGCGGAGGTCGCCTCGCGCGCGCTCGGCATCGTTTTGACCAAGCGCGGCAAGCATTTAGGCCGCGACATCCCGATGTGCGGCGTGCCGGTCCATCGCGCCGACGAATACCTGCACAAGCTGATTGCGCTCGGCCATCGCGTCGCCGTCTGCGAACAGCTGGAGGACCCGGCGGAAGCGAAAAAGCGCGGTGGCAAGAGCGTCGTGCGGCGCGACGTCGTGCGCCTCGTCACGCCCGGCACACTTACCGAGGACGCCCTGCTCGACGCGCGACGGAACAATTACCTTCTTTCTCTCGCGCGTTCTCGCCCCTCTTCCGACCGCGAACAGGTTTTGTTCGCTCTTGCCTGGATCGATATTTCCACCGGCGAATTCCGCATTGCCGAACGCGAGCATTCCGCCCTCGCCGCCGAGATCGCGCGCCTCGAGCCGGGCGAGATCATCGTCTCCGACGCCCTCTATGCCGAGCCTGACTTCGCGCCGCTGTGGCGCTCCCTGCCGCACGTTCAGCCGCTGCCGCGCGACGTGTTCGACGGCGCAAGCGCAGAACGGCGGCTCGCCGATTATTTCGGCGTCACGACGACGGAGGCCTTCGGCACGCTGTCGCGCCTCGAACTCACCGCCGCGGCGGCCTGCGTCACCTATGTGGAACGCACCCAGCTCGGCAAACGACCGCCGCTGTCGCCGCCCGCGCGCGAGAGCGCCGGCGCGACGCTCGCGATCGATCAGGCGACGCGTCTTAATCTGGAGCTTATTCGCACGTTATCCGGCGAACGTCGCGGCTCTCTTCTCGCCACCATCGACCGCACGGTAACGGCCGCAGGATCCCGCCTCCTCGCTCAGCGCCTCGCCGCGCCGTTGACCGATCCGCAGGCGATCGCGCGCCGGCTCGACGCAGTCGCTGCCTTCGTTGGCGACGCCACCGCGCGCGCCGAAACCCGCGAACGGCTGAAGAGCGCGCCCGATCTCGCCCGCGCTTTGTCGCGTCTCGTGATCGCCCGCGGAGGCCCGCGCGATCTCGCCGCGATCCGCGAGGGATTGGCCGCAGCCTCGGACCTTGCCGGCAGCCTGAGGATGCTTGGTGGAAGCGCCGATGACATCGCCGCCGCGATCACAGCTTTGCGCCGCCCCGATCCGCGGATCGCGCAGGAGCTCGCCGCTGCGCTCGCGGATGATCTGCCGCTGCTCAAGCGTGACGGCGGCTTCGTTCGCGACGGCCACGACAGTGCACTCGACGAGGCGCGGGGCCTGCGCGACCAGTCGCGCAAGGTGATCGCGCAACTGCAGACACGCTACGCCGACGAAACCGGCATCCGTTCGCTGAAAGTGCGCCACAACAACGTGCTCGGCTATTTCGTCGAAGTCACGGCCCAGCATGGCGACAAGCTGATGGCGCCGCCGGAAAATGCGCGTTTCATTCATCGGCAGACGCTGGCCGGCCAGACGCGCTTCACGACTACGGAACTCGGCGAGCTTGAGGCCCGGATCGCCAATGCCGCCAATCGCGCGCTCGCAATCGAGCTGGAGACTTTCGAACGCCTTGCCGCGCGCGTGGCCGCCGAAAGTGACGCCATTAAGGGGGCCGCCGAAGCCCTTGCGGCGCTCGATGTCGCGAGCGCGCTGGCAACGCTCGCAGTCGAGCGCGATTACGTGCGGCCCGCGATCGACACGTCGCTCGATTTCGTCATCGAGGGCGGCCGGCATCCGGTGGTCGAGCAAGCGCTCGCGCATGATCCCTTCATCGCCAACGATTGCGATCTCTCTCCGCCTTCGTCCGGCACCGGGAAGGAAAGCGCCGGTCGGATCTGGCTTCTCACCGGTCCCAACATGGCCGGTAAATCGACCTTTTTGCGCCAGAATGCGTTGATCGTCATCCTCGCGCAGATGGGAAGCTATGTTCCTGCGCGCGCAGCGCGCATCGGCATAGTCGATCGGCTGTTCTCACGCGTCGGCGCTGCCGATGATCTCGCGCGGGGACGTTCGACCTTCATGGTGGAGATGGTCGAAACCGCCGCCATTCTCAATCAGGCGACGGAGCGCGCGCTCGTCATCCTGGACGAAATCGGCCGCGGAACTGCAACCTTTGACGGACTGTCCATTGCCTGGGCGACGATCGAACATCTGCACGAGGTCAATCGCTGCCGCGCGTTGTTTGCCACGCATTTTCATGAACTGACGGCGCTCGCGACCAACAAGCTGCCGCGGCTCTACAATGCGACCATGCGGGTGAAGGAATGGCAGGGCGATGTCGTGTTTCTACACGAGGTCATGCCGGGTGCGGCGGATCGCTCCTACGGCATCCAGGTCGCCAAACTCGCAGGCCTTCCTGCAAGCGTGATCGAGCGCGCGAAAGTCGTACTCGCCGAGCTCGAAGCCGAGGAGCGCGGAATGCCAGCCGGGTTTGACGATCTGCCGCTGTTTCAGGCGGCAAAGGCCGCCGCCCCTGCATCTCAAGACTCTGCGCTCGATCGCGTCGTCGCTGCGCTCGAAGCGATGCATCCAGACGAGATGTCGCCGCGCGAAGCGATGGATGCGCTTTATCGTTTGAAGGCGGGTTTACGGCAAGATAAGTAACATCATGATTTTCCAGGGGGCATTTAGTGAATCGTTTTCTCGAGGGACGTACCGCATTCGTGACCGGCTCCGTTCAAGGAATTGGTCTGGCAATCGCCAAAGCCATCGCCTCAGCCGGCGCGCGAATCGCAGTCCACGGCCTTGCGTCACCACAACAGGCGCATGACGCAGTCAATGAGATCAGAAGCGCGGGCGCTGCAGATGCCCGATTCTTCGAAGGCGACCTGCGCCACGCCGGATCCATCGACGCCACGATGGATGCCGTTATGTCCTGGGGTGGACCGGACATCCTCGTAAACAATGCCGGGATACAGCACACCGTCAGCCTTGCGGACGCAACGCGGAAAATTTGGGATGATATCATCGCAGTGAACTTGTCTGCGGCATTCGACACGATGCGGCGGACGCTGCCGAAGATGGCAAAGACCGGTTACGGGCGCGTCATCAACATCGCATCAGTGCATGGTCTCGTTGCTTCCGTGAATAAAGCACCGTATGTCGCGTCCAAATTCGGCCTCGTCGGCATGTCGAAGGTGGCTGCGTTGGAATATGCGGCCTTCGGATCTCGAGAAAGCGGCGGGATCACCGTGAATTGCATCTGTCCCGGCTTTATCGAGACGGCGATCATCGAACCGCAGATCATGGAACGGGCCGCCAAGCATGGCGGCGACCGGACCGCAGGCATCGCTGATCTTCTCGCCGAAAAGCAGCCGAGCCGCCGGACATCAACAGCGGAAGATATTGCATCGCTCGCGCTGTGGCTCACCCATCCCGCCGCACACAATGTTACCGGTGCCGCAATTCCTGTCGATGGAGGATGGTCCGCTCAGTGAGGTTCGGGACGTTCATCGATTGCGCGTCGCGTCACTTGCCACATGAAACGCGGTTCGCCATCGAACGATACCCCGACCTTGTGCGCCGAACGCCACGCCACATGGCACGTCCGTGTCAGGCCATCCCGATGCGTCGTCAGCTCGAAAGTGTCCGGCAGGTCAAGGGACGTCTCGACCAGCAGACAGGCGCCACCTTCCGATATATCGACGATGGCACATTCGCGCGCATTGCCAGCCTTGTCGAAGAGGATATCGGCAGTCTTCAGCGTGAGTACGCGCTCGTGCCGTCTCTTTTCGAACATGGTCGCGTCCTTGTGTCAGGGGCCACGTTCGATACCTAGGCGGAAATCTTTGTACGGGGCTGAAAAAACCCCGCAGCATTTGAGAGGATATTGCGGGAAAAACGCCGGCTCTTTTGCTGAACGTCCGCCAGCGCCTTTCAAGCCGAGGCGCTTTTTCGCACGGTTTGTTCCGCGCTCCAGAAACGCAGCACGCGCTGGGCTGTCGCGCGCGACAGCCGAAGGTAGTCGTGCTTCACCTTCTTCAGATCATCCTCGGACATATTTCTGCCGTTGCGAAACAGTTGCAGAAGCGCCTTCAGGCCAAGCCACGAAATGCCAGCCGCTTTGCAGGGGATCAGCAGCGCTTCCGTACGTGCCGATTTCAGCATGTCCTGAATCATAACGACCGGGGCGGAGCTCAGGACAGCCAGAGCCGTGACGGTTTCCGGATAACGGCCAGCCTGCGCGAATTCGAGGACGGCGATATCGTTCAGCTCGCCCCGCTCCTGCATGAACTGCACCAGCTGATGAGCCTTGGTCCAGTCCTGCGGCGCGTTGGCGTCGCTATAGGCCTGCGCCGAGATGGTGGTCACAACGCCGGAAATTTCCTCAAGCTGCTCCGGTTTCGCCAGAGCCAGCAGACGCGTGCGCACCGTTTCTGTCGCGCGCACCAGGAGTTCACGAAAAATATGAAGCGGTAGATCGAAACGGAGGCCAAGCGTTTCGATCAGGCTCTGATCCCTTTCGGCATGCGTGACGAGACGTTCAAAGCCTTCGGCCGAAAACCTCGCGCCCTTGTTGCCGGCCAGGCTGCTGACGACCTGACGGTCACCGCGCTCGAGCAGAGTGTCGGTCAGCGCCTCTTCCAGCACGTTGCGTTTTGAGATCGCCAGAAGATGCGATTGGCTCTTGGTTGCCGCGATGTCGATCAAGTCGCGTGTCGTCAGCCGATCGGACATGGACAAGACAGGGCCGGCGACCGCAATTTCGTCGTTTCGCGCCAAGCAATGAATGACGTTGTGCGGCGCCTTGTTGACCGGCGCCAGGCGCCCGCTGAGCGCGATCAGCGCGCGTGTTTCGATGCGGGTGACGAGATGGCCCAGCACCTCGTCAAAGACCTCGATCTGTTCTTCATTCAGCTGATCATTCGTCTCCAGAAAGAGATCCGTCAGTTTCCGGAGGGTCTCAACGCGCATCTCCTTCGAGCCGCATTGAACGGCGTTCTCCAGTTCAGCGATGAGCGATGGGTGCGCGTTCATGACAACAGCGTTCTGCTTTGTCCTGCGATCTAACTCACGCATCTCAAACGTGAATTATGCTGGATAAATTGTGTATATACATCCGAAAAGTTAAATGATTAGAAATACAACCTAAGATATGTAAATTGCCAGGAACAATGTGAGCGATTTCCGTTGGTTGCACATGCCATGCGCGAAACCACGCGAAGCCCACGCCCTCTGATCGTGAAGATTGAGACGATCGTTTGCCGCGACGGCAGCGAACGCATCCACGGTCGCGCCCGCCACGTCGATTCCGAATCCAAAGCGAAGCTGTGATGGGCACCTGGACCGAACGGCGACGCTACCCACGACGGCGGCTTCAATATGCCGCGAAGATCGATTTGCGAGACGGCGGCGCCTTGCAAGCCTGCATCCTGCGCGACATCTCGGACACCGGTGCACGCATGCTCGTGCTTACCGAAGAACTGCCCGATCAGTTCGACCTCCTGCTTTCGCAACTCAACCGAAGGCGCTGCAACGTCATATGGCGCAACGGTCAGGAGATTGGCGTGAAGTTCACGTAACTTCCGTCTACGACACGGTCAGCAGAAGCGCACGCGACGATCTCTCAATACGTCGCGCGACCGCCTGAAAGGTCGAATGTCGCGCCGGTTGAGAAGGTGCAAGCCTCGGAGCAAAGCCACATGGCCAGTTCGGCTGCTTCATCGACCTTGCCGAGCCGCTTCATCGGGCTTTTGTCGACCATCGTCGCCACGACATCGGGCGCCATTTGCTTGAGAATGTCGGTCTCGATCGCAGCCGGCGCGATCGCGTTGACTCGCACATTGGTCTCGGCAAGTTCCTTGGCGAGCGATTTCGTGAAAGCAATCACGCCAGCCTTCGCAGCCGAATAGGGTGCAAGGAACGGCGTGCCTTCCTTGCCGGCGATCGAGGCGATGTTGACCATGCGGCCCGCCCTGGCGCGGACAAGGTGCGGCACGACCTGCCGCGAGACCTCGAAGATGCCAGTGAGATTGACATCGACGATGCGTCGCCAGTCCCTCGGATCGAGATCGGTCACTGCGGACGATGTACCGACGATCCCTGCATTGTTGATGACGATGTCGAGCTGACGCGTCGCCTTGAGGAGTTCACTCAGCGCCGCATCAATCTGCTCGGCTCGAGTCACATCGACGGTTTGATACTGTAAATCCTTGTCCTTTCCGGAATTGAGGTCCCAGACCCA
>CAZSAW010000206.1:0-1716 GCA_964604745.1 uncultured Hyphomicrobiales bacterium | reverse complement strand
CCCGCCTCCGACAAGGCAACCATCGCCTCCTTCCGCGCCAAGCTGAAATCAGCGCCAAAGAACTTCATCGCCCAGCCGACGCTGGCCTTGTCGACCTGTCCGACCTGCGTCGAAAGCGGCATCGCGCCGCGCCATGTCGATTTGCGGCCCTTCGTCCTCACCGGCCGCGACAAGATCCGCATCGTGCCGGGCGGGCTCACCCGCGTCGCGCTGAAAAAAGGCTCGCTCGACGTCAAATCGAGTCAGGGCGGCGGCACGAATGACACCTGGGAGCTCGACGGATAGACATGCTTTCAAGAACCGCCGACAACCTCTACTGGCTCGCGCGCTATGTCGAACGCGCCGAATATCTGGCGCGCATCCTCGAAGCGACACAGCGTCTGGCCTCGGTGCCGATCACGCACGGCACGAACGAATGGGAATCGGCGGTTGCGACCGCCGGCTGCGCCAATTCTTTCTACGCGACTTACGAGGAAGCGAACGAGGAGAACGTCACCGACTTTCTCGCCTTCTCGACCAGCAATCCCTCGTCCATCCGTTCCTGCTTCGAGGTGGCGCGCACCAATGCGCGCGCGGTGCGCACCGCTCTGACGGTCGAGATGTGGGATGCGATCAATGGCACATGGCTCGACCTGAAGCGCTACGGCAACGGGCCGACCTCGCGCGAGGAATTCTCGCGCTTCCTGCGCTGGGTGCAGGAATCCTCATTGCGCTTCGACGGCTCGGCCTACCGCACCATGCTGCGCAGCGACGCCTATTGGTTCACACGGCTCGGCATCTATCTCGAACGCGCCGACAACACCGCGCGCATCCTTGATGTCAAATATCATCTCCTGCTGCCGGCGCAGGAGCATGTCGGCGGGCCGCTCGACTATTTCCAGTGGGCGGCGATCCTGCGCTCGGTGTCCGCGCTCACGTCCTATCACTGGGTCTATCGCGAGAGCGTGAAACCGTGGCTCGTCGCCGATCTTCTCATTCTCAAGGAGGAAATGCCGCGCTCGCTCGCAAGCTGCTACGAGAACATCGTCGGCAATCTCGACCGGCTCGCCATCGCCTATGGCCGTCAGGGCCCGGCGCAGCGGCTCGCCCGCGGCATCCGCACCCGCCTGCAGAACAGCCGGATGGAGGAGATTTTCCAGCGCGGGCTGCACGAATTCATCCAGGAATTCATCGCCGACAACAACCGCATCGGCGCGACCATCACGCAACAATACCTGACCTGACGCGTGGTGGCAGAGAGCGAAAATCGAGCCGTTCCGCCCGGCCGCGAGGCTTGCGCGCTCCGCCGATCGCCCGCATGAATAGCGGATGCGTCTCTACGTCGCCCACGACACGGTTTACCGCTACGAGCAGCCTGCAGCGTCCGTTATCCAGACGCTGCGGCTGACGCCGCGCAATCACGACGGCCAATACGTCGTCTCCTGGCTGATTTCGATCTCCGCCGATTGCCGGCTGGACGCGCACGAGGATGCATTCGGCAATCTCGCGCACACCTTCACCGCCTCGGGTCCGCTCGACGAACTGACCGTGCATGTCGAGGGCGAGGTCGAGACGGAAGATACGAACGGCGTCATCCGCGGCGCGATCGAACGCTTTCCCCCGAGTCTCTTTCTGCGCGAAACGTCCCTCACCCGCGTCGATCCATTGATCGCACAATTCGCCGAACAGATGCAGCGGAGCGCCGGCAGCGAACCACTTCCGCTCCTGCACGCGATG
>CAZSAW010000205.1:0-2469 GCA_964604745.1 uncultured Hyphomicrobiales bacterium | reverse complement strand
GTCCTGCAGCGCCTTGTAGCGTTGCAGGATCTGCTGCACCTGCCGCGACACCGCGTAATGCTCCTCGCCGACGACGAGCGGTGAGAGCATGCGTGACGTCGAGTCGAGCGGATCCACCGCCGGATAGATTCCCTTTTCCGCCATCGAGCGCGACAGCACCGTGGTCGCGTCCAGATGCGCGAACGAAGTTGCCGGCGCCGGGTCGGTCAAGTCGTCGGCCGGAACATAGATCGCCTGCACCGAGGTGATCGAGCCTTTTTGCGTCGTGGTGATGCGCTCCTGCAGCGCGCCCATGTCGGTTGCGAGCGTCGGCTGGTAGCCCACGGCTGAAGGGATACGGCCAAGAAGCGCGGACACTTCCGAACCAGCCTGTGTGAAGCGGAAGATGTTGTCGACGAAGAAGAGCACGTCCTGGCCCTGATCGCGGAAATGCTCGGCGACCGTGAGGCCGGACAGGCCGACACGCGCGCGCGCGCCGGGCGGCTCGTTCATCTGTCCATAGACCAGCGCGCATTTCGAACCTGCGCCGCCGCCTTTCTTGTTGACGCCCGATTCGATGAACTCGTGATAGAGGTCATTGCCTTCACGCGTGCGCTCGCCCACGCCGGCAAACACCGAATAGCCGCCGTGCGCCTTGGCGACGTTGTTGATCAATTCCTGAATGAGCACAGTTTTGCCGACGCCGGCGCCGCCGAAGAGGCCGATCTTGCCACCCTTCGCGTAGGGCGCGAGCAAATCAACGACCTTGATGCCGGTGACGAGAATGTCGGCTTCGGTCGATTGATCGGTATAGGTCGGAGCCGGCTGGTGGATCGCACGGCGGGCTTCGGCCTTGATGGCGCCGGCTTCGTCCACCGGCTCGCCGATCACGTTCATGATGCGCCCGAGCGTGCCGTCGCCGACCGGCACCGCGATCGGTTCGCCGGTGTCGCTCACGTCCTGGCCGCGGACGAGGCCTTCGGTCGTGTCCATGGCAATCGTGCGGACCGTGTTTTCGCCGAGATGCTGGGCGACTTCCAGGACGAGGCGGCCGTCGCCATTCTTGGTCTCGAGCGCGTTCAGGATCGCCGGAAGGTGATCGTCGAACTGCACGTCGACGACGGCGCCGATCACTTGCGAGATGCGTCCTTGCTTGTTGGGTTTTGTGGCCATATCGGTCTCCTTGAATCTCTCGATCAGGCGACGGTCAGCGTGACCGGCACGTTGTTGCGCGTGGCGCGCGAATACGGGCAAATCCTGTGGGCGTCCTCGATCAGCGCCTGCAGCTTGGCCTTATCGGCGCCCGGGATGGCGAGCTTGATCTCGGCCTTGAAGCCGAAACTGACCTCATCCCTGTCCATCGACAGCGACACGGTCACGCGCGCATCCTGGCCGTCAAGGCCGTGCTTCTTGGCGAGCGCCAGGATCGCCTGGCCGAAGCAGGCCGACCAACCAAGCACAAAGAGCTGCTCGGGGTTGTGACCCTCGCCGCTGCCGCCAAATTCCTTCTGCAAGCCCATGGCGAGCGCAAGGCCGCCATTCTCCAGAATGGCGCGACCGTTGCGGCCGCCTTTGGTCGTTGCTGAAACCGTGTATGCCATCTGCGATTACAGCGCCTCGGCGCCGGAAATGATCTCGATCAGTTCCTTCGTGATCATCGCCTGACGCGTACGGTTGTAGGTGATCGTCTGCTTGCGGATCATGTCGCCAGCGTTACGCGTGGCGTTGTCCATCGCGGTCATCTGCGCGCCGTAGAACGACGCGTTGTTCTCCAGAAGCGCACGGAAAATCTGCACGGCGAGATTGCGCGGCAACAGATCGCCCAGGATGTCCGTCTCGTCCGGCTCGTATTCGTAGGAGGTGTCGGCACCGGCGGACGCATCCTTGCTCGGCTCGAAGACCGGAGGAATGATCTGCAGCGGCGTCGGAATCTGTGCGATCACTGACTTGAATCTCGAGAAGAAAAGCGTGGCGACATCGAATTCGCCCGCCGCGTACCGCGCGATAATCTTCTGGGCGATCTGCTTCGCATTCTCGAAACCGATATTGCGCACGCCGCGCAGATCGACATGCTCGATGATCAGCCGCTCGTAGTTGCGGCGAAGCTGCTCGTAGCCCTTGCGGCCGACGCAGAAGAACTTGACCTGCTTGCCTTCCGACATCAGCGCGTTGGCGCGCTCGCGTGCAAGCCGAACGATCGCCGAATTGAACGGGCCGCACAGGCCGCGCTCGCCGGTGCAGACGACGAACAAATGCACGTCATTCTTCCCGGTACCTGCAAGGAGCGGCGGAGCGGAGGCGAGATCGGTGACCGTCGATGCGATATTGCCGAGCACGCGTTCCATGCGCTCGGCGAAAGGACGCGCGGCCTCCGCGGCGGCTTGCGCGCGGCGCAGCTTCGAGGCCGCGACCATCTGCATCGCCTTGGTAATCTTCTGCGTCGCCTTGGTCGCGGCGATGCGCACGCGCATGTCTTTGAGGGAGGCCATT
>CAZSAW010000204.1:0-3182 GCA_964604745.1 uncultured Hyphomicrobiales bacterium | reverse complement strand
GACGCTCGATCTTTCAAATGCGGCACGGTCGCTGGACCGACTGCTCAGGGCGCGGCCCGACGTCGATGCACTGGTTTGCACATCGGATATCCTTGCGATCGGCGCGCTGTTTGAATGTCAGCGACGCGACATTGCCGTGCCAGAACAAATGGCGATCACCGGCTTCGAGGATCTCGAACTGGCGCAGCACGTGCGCCCTGCCCTGACGACGATTCAGATTCCGCGTTTTGATATCGGTGCACGCGCCGCGCAGATGTTGCTTGATCGTCTCGCGGGGAAATCGATCGACCGAAAGGTGCTCGACCTCGGTTTCAAGATCATCCCGCGCGAAACCGCCTGAACAGCAATCGCAATGCCGCCCAAGCTCCCATCCCGCCTGCGCAGCGTTGAGGCGATCGTGTACCGCGTCCCTCTCGCGACTCCGGTGAAGGCGTCGTTCGGGATGATGCCAGACCGGCCGGCGGTTTTTGTGAAGCTGGAGGACGAAGACGGGGGCGTCGGTTTTGGCGAAACCTGGTGCAATTTTCCTTCGCCGGGCGCTGAACATCGGGCGCGTCTCATTGCCGAAGTGCTCGGTCCCCTTCTGGCCGGCCGTGATTTCACCGATCCGCCCGCCTTGTATGAAGAATTGACAAGACGCACAGATGTGCTCGCAATCCAGTCCGCGGAATACGGCCCGATCGCGCAAGCCATCGCGGGGGTCGATATCGCCGCATGGGACCTTGCTGCGCGCCGTGCCGAACTTCCGCTCTGGCGTGCGCTCGGGGGGCAATCGCCGCAGATGCGGGCCTATGCGAGTGGCATCAACCCGACCGCCCCTGAGAAAACGGTCGATACCGAACAGGCGAAAGGACATCGCGCGTTCAAACTGAAGGTCGGATTCGGTCGCGACCTCGATCTGCGGAACATCGCCGCGGTGCGCAAGGCTGCAGGCGTTGCGGCGCACTTCGCGATCGATGCAAACCAGGCCTGGAGCCTGCCGACCGCGATCGACATTGCGCCCGCGCTCACGCCGTTCGGCCTGGCCTGGCTCGAAGAGCCGCTTCGCGCCGACGTCGCATGGGAAAGCTGGCGCACGCTTCAGCGCGTTTGCCCGACGCCGCTTGCCGCGGGGGAGAACGTCACGGGACAGGGTGGTTTTGAGCACGCGATTTCGCAAAATATTCTGCGCTTCGTTCAGCCGGATATCGCGAAATGGGGCGGCATTTCGGGCTGCTTCGCGGTTGCCAAAAAGGTGACCGCGTCCGGCGCGATCTATTGTCCGCATTTTCTCGGAGGCGGCATTGGGCTGATGGCGTCGGCGCATCTCCTGGCCGGCATCGGTCGCGACGGGCTTCTCGAGATGGATACGAACGACAATCCGCTCCGCACGTTCGTCGCCGATCCCCATCTGCCAGTACGCAACGGGATGGTTCGGGTACCGGACAAACCCGGCCTCGGCTTCGATCCCGACTGGGACCGGATCGCGCCATGCAAAAGAACGGCCTATCGCTATCCGAATTGAGGTGGGTTTCCGATGACAATCACATGCGCGGTGAAAAGCTTCGACACGCTTGGCGAATCGCCAATGTGGGATGTCGCAAGCCGGACCCTGTTCTGGGTCGATATTCGCGCTCCGGCGCTGAAGCGTTTCGATCCCTCCAGCGGCGTGACGACGCAATGGGCGCTGCCGGAACTGATCGGCGCCGTCATTCTGAAAAGTCCGGACGAGGTGCTCGTCTGTCTGCAGTCCGGTGTCTATGCGTTCAATCTGGATACGAAGGCGCTGACGCCATTGGTCAAGCCGGAACCACCTGCGCTCAATAACCGTCTCAACGACAGCAAGTGCGATCGCAGCGGGCGGCTATGGGTCGGAACGATGCGCGATTACGGTCTCGCAATCAGTGGTTCGCTCTATCGCATCGAGAAGAACTTCACCTGCACGCGAGTCCTTTCCGATATCCGCGTGCCGAACGCGCTGTGCTGGAGCCCGGACGATCGCACGATGTATTTTACTGACACGGGCGACGGCAACATTCGTGCCTATCGCTACGACCTCACGACGGGCGAAATGGGTGACATGCGCATCCTGCTCGCAGCCGATGCGGTACCGGGTCGTCCCGACGGGGCGACCATCGACGCGGACGGCTGCGTGTGGACCGCGCGCTATGAAGGCCATTGTGTTGCGCGCGTTACGCCCGACGGCCGCGTCGACCGTGTCGTTGAAATCCCTGCGACTCGCGTCACGGCCTGCGCGTTTGGGGGACCGGATCTCAAGACACTTTACGTCACGACGGCACGGCAGAAACTAACCCCGGAGCAGCTCGAACAGGAGCCGCTGGCCGGCTGCGTTTTCGCGATCCAGACCGATGTTGGAGGCTTGCCGGAGCCGCATTTCGGCGACTCCGCGTAGTCGTCGCGCTATCGAGCGGCCCCCATGTCGCCCGACAGATCGTCGACCGATACATGCGTGCTGTTGAATAGCGCGACGCGGTTGACGATCAGCGCATAAAGAAACAGCGGAATCGACAGAAGCATCACGAGAACGCCAAAGCCGACGGTCGCCTGCGCGACCGGCACGAGAAAGATATTGATCGAAATCGCGAGGCGGCAGACCGCATTGCAGAATCCCTGCGAGCGACCGCGCAGGCGGGTCGGAAAGAGTTCACTCGACCACGCCCATTGCAGCGGAGGAGCACCGAGCCAATTGAAGAAACTAAAGAGGAAAAACAGCGCGATCAGCACGTTCGGCTTGTCCGTCGCAAACAGGCCCATGCAAAGGGCGCAAATGCCGGCCGGAATGAGCGACAGATAACAAAGGTTCTTGCGCCCGATCCTGTCGATCAGGAAAAAGCTTCCGACGGCACCGATCAGACTCGTGACCCACACGAGGCCGCTGAAGATAATTGTCTGCTGGACCGACATCAGGCCGATGTAACGCAGCACGAACGGCGTCGCGATCGTCGCGATCGGTCCGGCAAGACAGTTGAGGAAGAAGATCGTCGAAACCCATGCCGTGCGCGGCAGGAACGGCTGACGGAACAGATCGGCATAACTTCCCTTCCGCTGATCGGCGAAGAGGTTCTCGCCGACCGGCACATCGAAGCGCCGCAACGATTCCTTTGCCTCTTCGACGCGCCCCTGCGCGAGGAGCCAGCGCGGAGATTCAGGAAGGAGGCGCCGCCCAACCAAGACCAGGAGAG
>CAZSAW010000203.1:0-5862 GCA_964604745.1 uncultured Hyphomicrobiales bacterium | reverse complement strand
GTCTGCTGCGCCAGCCGCGCGGCGTGCCGTTCCGGCTGATTCACCTCGCTGATGATCAGTTTTATGCCGCGCTCGTGGATCAGTTGAGCAAGTTGCGCGAGCTTCTTGCGCCGGGGCGGAGCGCGGTCGCGCGTGGCGATGAAATCGACGAAGTTCAGCCCGAAGCGCCGCGCGAAAAAATCCCAGTCGTCATGAAACGCGATCAGCGGCTGGCCTTGCAGTGGCACGAGGCGCTCGTCCCATTCCCGGATCTTGAGCGAAAGGCGCTGCAGAAAAGACTTGCGGGCGGCTTCGTAATAGGACGCTCCGTCGGGATCGAGAGCCGAGAACGTTTCGACGATCTTGCCGGTAATGGCTTCGGCCGTTTTCGGATCGAGCCAATAATGCGGACTCGCGCCGCCACGCAGCCGTCCGCGTGCGATGCCCGCGCTGATAGCAAGGGGATCCGCCGCAGCGATGGCGAGTGAGGCGTCGAGATGGCCCGGTTCGCCGCGTTCGATTCCCGTGGGTCCGTTTTTCTGGGCCGCGCGCGCGAGAAGCTTGTCGAACCACGGATCGACCCCGGAACCGGCACGAATGATGACACGCGCGCCTTTGAGAATTCCGACATCCTGCAGCTTGGGCTGATAATCCTCGACCCGCTCGGTCGGAGGCACGAGACTTGAAACGACGATGCGCTCCGCGCCAATGGTCTTGGCGAGGCTGCGCAGATCGCTGGTCGTCGTGACGACGCGCAATCGCTCCTGCGCTTGACTGGCCGGAGCGAGCGCGACAAAAAGTGCGAGGAAAAGGAACAGCCGTGGCATTTCCCACCCGAATTCCGCAGTATAGGTAACCGGCGCCGCTCGTCCAATCGAAACCGCTTCCCCCAATCGGAGAGAATGATGCGCGAGACGCGCCATCGATGGCCTTTCATTTGCGTGCGCCCGGGTCTTGTGCTGGTGGCGTTTGTCCTGGCTGGGCTGACGGCGAGCGCCGCGGCTGATACGAACTTTCCCTTCGATCACGAATTGCGGCTCGACGTGTCGCCCAAGCGGGGCTCCAAGCGCGTTCCTGTCCTGCAGGTTTCCGCCAACGGCGATGCCGAGATCGACCTGTGGTGCACAAGCGGGAAGGGGCAGGTGGTCTTCGCCGACAAGACCATCGCCATCATTCCGGTCGCCATGCGCGACAATCAGTGCTCTCCCGAACAGCTCGCCATCGATGAAAGTCTGCTCGCCGAATTGACCGAGATGACCTCCTGGCGCCGCGAAGGGGAAGTGATTGTGCTTTCGGGTTCAAAGACATTGCGGTTTCGCATGTCGACGAACTGACCCCGCGATTTGGGGCGGCGTTTCTGCGTTCGGCGCGACCGGATCCCGCTCGCGGCGACCGAAGGTAGCGCAGCGTGAAGTCGCCTTTCTGCCTTCAAGAAGGAGAGACAAAACCACGCAATTTCGACGGTTGCCGGGTCCCCAATTCGGTCTTATTTCAGGGGCTCAACCTGCCTGTCGGAGCAAGGCGATGTCCGAAGCAACGCCCGTGGTGAACCGTTCGCTTCCGCTGGTTATGGTCAGTGTCGTCGCGGGCGCGTTGATTGCGACGGCGCTCGCACTTTGGATTCATTTTGGCACCGCGGTTTTCTTCGAGATGATTGTCGCCGGAATTGCCGCCTGCTTCTGACCTGGGACTGACACCATGACGCCGCGCAGCGCGCGTATCGCCCTCGTTTTTTCCGCGTTTTTCGCAGGATTGATCCTGTTTCTTGGCGGCGTTTTTCTGATCGCGGGGCGTGGTCCCACGGCGCCGCAATCCTTTGCGTCGGCGATCGGCGGGCCATTCGAACTTGTCGATCAGAACGGTCGCAAGGTCACCGAGCGCGACCTGAAAGGCCGCCCGTCTCTTCTCTTTTTCGGCTTCACGCATTGCCCCGACATTTGCCCGACCACGCTATTCGAGGTTTCGGAAGTCCTGCGCGCGCTCGGCCACGACGGCGACCGGATCAACGCCTATTTCGTAACCGTCGATCCCGAGCGCGACACGCCGGTGGTGATGAAGGATTATCTGTCGAGCTTCGATCCGCGCCTGCACGCTTTGAGCGGCAGCCCCTCGGCCATCGAGGCGACGGAAAAGGCCTATCGCGTCTATGCGAAGAAGGTCCCGCTTGAAGGCAGCGACTATACGATGGATCACTCGGCCATCGTTTATCTGATGGATAAAGAGGGCCGTTTCGTCGCGCCGTTCAATCTGAAACGGACCCCGGAAGCTGCGGCGGACGATCTGCGCCGCTACCTTTGATCGCAACGTGCGAATGCCGCACCGCCTTGGCGGCGGCGCGGCATTGCGCATTCACGTCGTCAGCAATAATCAAGACGCTGCAAGCCAACCGGGCAGGGCGGCAACGCTCTGACCGCATTCGTTCCCTTGCCGAGCGCGCTGGGGCTGACGCCCGAGACGCCCGGTGCAGACGGTGTCGAGCCGAGACCGAAGCCGCCAAGGCCGACGCCGAGACCCACGCCCGCGCCAACCGATGCCGGTCCCGCGTTCACGCCAAGTCCCGTGTTCGCGCCGAGGCCGGTCGAGCCGACGCCGGCTCCAATCCCGGTACCGGCATTGACTCCGGTCGTGCCTGCACCAAGTCCGCCAACCGCAGCGGCGCTTCCGTTGCTTGTTCCGAGGCCAAAGCCAGCCCCGGCATCGAAGCCGGACGTGCTTGCGCCAAGTCCCCCGCGCGCGCCTACGCCACTGCCGCTCGTTCCGAGACCGAAGCCGGCGCCAGCGCCGAGCCCGGACGCATTCGCGCCGAGTCCGCCGCGCGCGCTCAGGCCCTTGTTGCTCGCACCGAGGCCAAAGCCTGCGCCGGCACCAAGGCCGCTCGTGCTAGCGCCAAGTCCGCCAACGGCGCCCACACCCGCGCTGCTCGATCCGACGCCGACCCCTGCGCCGACGCTGCCGGCGCCCACTCCGGCGCCTACGCCGGTGCCGCTAGAGCCGACGCCTGCACCGACACCCGCGCCAACGCCACCCGCACCCACGCCTGCGCCCGCGCCCACGCCGCCTCCACCGGCGCCAACGCCTGCACCCGCGCCGACACCTCCAGCGCCGACACCGCCGCCGGCACCAACACCCCCAGTCCCGCCACCGCCACCGCTACCCCCGCCACCACCGGAACCGCCTCCGCCGCCGCCAGCACCGCCGCCTCCGCCCCCACCCCCACCGCCGGCACCGCCGCCTTCACCGGCGAACGTGGCCGTCTGGCCTGCGAGCGCGAGAGCGAGCGACAGCGCACCCGCTCGCATCAAAAGTCCGAATCTCTGTCGTCGATTTGTACGCATCATCGTCGCCTCCTGCATCAGTTGGAACGATCTCTCTCGCCCTCGAAGGCGCCGACGGCGAGGTGTACGGACCAATGGACGCAAAAAGACGTTCGTTCCTGAAATGCGTCAGTTGACGCGTGTTGACGCGATTCTGTCTGGCGCGATGGCTGCGTAATCGAAAACGAAAAAGATAAAAGTGAATCGGAGACCGTTGTTCGAAATAGCCGACCATTCAGCGTGAAATGGAACGCCCGGTTCCGTCAGGCGCGCGGGGCGGGATCGGTGAGACGCGACGTTCGCGCGAGTCCGTGCTCGGTCTTTTCCCAGCGATACGGATCGACAATCAATTGCAGAAGCGCGCGCCAGGCGGCGATCGAAAGCAGAATCCAGTATGCGGGCATGAGCAGCAGCGACCAGCCGCAGCGGACAAGCCCGCGCCGCCACAATCCGACAAAGCCGAGTAGACCGGAAATCAGATATCCGGCGACAAGCGTCATGCCGTGCAGACCGGCAAGCGCGACGTCGATCGGTTGTTCGTCGAATGTCGTCGAGGCCTGAAACAGGATTCGCCACAGCAAGGCGCCGGCGAAGATCGAGTGAACCAGCGCAGCAAGAACGCTGCCGCCGACAACCAGCTGAAAGACGGCGAATCCGCTCAGGCTCAGGTCTCTGGCCAGCGAAACCGGGTGGCGCATGTGCACGAGCCAGGTTTGAATCCAGCCTTTGAACCAGCGCGTGCGCTGGCGCAGCCATGGCACGAGACGGCTCGGGGCTTCCTCATAAGTGGCCGAGTCGATCATGATGGTCTGGCAGCCAAAGCGCGCCAGCCGCATGCCGAGGTCAGCATCTTCGGTCACGTTAAAAGGATCCCAGGCGCCGACTTGCCGCAGGACGTCGGCCCGGAAATGGTTCGACGAGCCACCGAGCGGCAGCGGAAATTGCCATTCGGCGACGCCCGGCAGGAACACGTCGAAGAGGCCGGCATATTCGGCGGTAAAAAGACGCGTCAGCCAAGAATCGTCGGTGTTGTCGATCGTGAGGCGAGCCTGCACGCAGGCCACCTCCGGGTTTGAGCGCAGAAATCCCTGCAGCGCGCGGCGAAGCTGGTTGGGCTCGGGGCGATCCTCGGCATCGTAAACCGCAACGAAACGCCCGCGCGCATAAGGCAGGGCCACGTTGAGCGCTTTCGGTTTCGTGCGCGGCCCTATATTCGGACACGAGATCACTTCGAATGGGGCATGCAACGAAAGCGCATCGATCGCCTTCGTCGTTTCGTGATCATCGGCTTCGACGATCAATTTGATATCCAGTTTCTCGACTGGATAGTTCAAGGCCGAAAGGGCGCGAACGAGGCCGGGAACGGCGGCACGCTCGCGATACAGGGCAACAGCAATCGTGTAAACGGGCAATTGATCGTCGTGCAGGGTGAATTCGCGTTGCGGCTGCGGCCTGTGCGTCGCAAGCCCGAGCAGGCGAAGCGCGGTCCAGCCGAGAAAGATCAGCGCCAGAACGACCTCGGCGCAGACATAGAACAATTTTGGCTCGGCGGACGCCGCAAAACTGAGAGCCAAGACGGCGGCAAACAACGCGCGCCGTGATCCCCGCGTCCCCGCCGAGAAATCCGGCTGCCGCGAGCGCAAGGCGTAGGCCGCCTGATAGTTGAGAGCGCCACGGCAGCTGCGCTCGACAAACGTCTTCAGGCGCGCACGTGTCGTCACGCGGACCGACTGCGCAAGCAGTGGATCGGATGAGACGGCATTCCACAGACGTCGCGCCTCGACGCCTTCAGGCGCCATCACAATCACGTCGCGTCCTTGCAGCCGCAAGGGCACTTTCCCTGTCGTCAGCGCTTGAACGAGACGCTTGTCGTCAAGCGGGCAATCGAATCGCTCCATTTCATCGAGCGTCTCGAAATCCATCCCGAGGGATTGGGCGAAGGCGCGCGCGTAATCCTCATCGGAAATCGCATTGGCCGTGACGAGGACGCGATCCGCGCCGACCCCGATCTCGGCCGCCCGTAGTTCTGCCGCGGCGAGGAGGCCCGGCGGCAAAATCGCGCGCAGGCAATCGATTTCCGGGCAGGGCGCGAGCCGGCGCCGAACGCGCGCCGTGTCGAGTGTGTCGCGGCCGATGGGACGGACGGACAAGGAATCCGCGGTGGCCGCCGCTCCGCCAACGCGCTCCCACAAAGACGCGGGATTGCCCCCCGATGTCGCCATCTCCGCGCCTACGCCACTGTTCAGCCACCCGGACTGGGCTATAAGCGGGCGACGCCGCCCGCCTGGACGACCTTATGTTGATGGATACTATCCCGGTATCGCAGCGCAGCCGCAAGGGGCGCGCGGTTTTACTTTTGTTCCTGTCGCTGCTGCTGATCGCCGACATCGTCCCGATGGCGGCCGCGCAGGATACTGCTACCACGGCCTTGCCCGGCTTCTGGGATCCGCGCCGGCGGCCGGAGCGCCCCGATCTCTCGCGCGTGACGCAGATTCGTTTTCTGACTGAAACCGACTATCCGCCATTCAACTATGCGGGACCGGATGGCAATCCGGCCGGATTCAACGTC
>CAZSAW010000202.1:0-2405 GCA_964604745.1 uncultured Hyphomicrobiales bacterium | reverse complement strand
GGCGCTGCATGTGCTTGAACACGGGCTATCGGCGCGAGCCGCATCATGACAGCGAGACGCGTCCTCATCACCGGTGCTGCCGGCGCCATCGGCTCGATCGTCCGACACGGCATTGCCGGCCAGTACGAGCATGTACGGCTGATGGATATCAAGCCGATCGACGATGCTCGTCATGACGAGTCTGTCGTCGTCGCTGATCTGCTCGATTGCGATCGGCTCGAGGAAGCCGTCAGCGGAATGGATTCGATCGTTCACCTGGCCGGCGTCCCGCGCGAGGCCGAGTGGGCGAAAATCCTGCCGAACAATATCGCAGGCACTTACAACCTGTTTGAGGCCGCGCGAAAGGCGGGGGCGCGACGGATTGTTTTTGCCAGTTCGAACCACGTCATCGGCTTTTATCGGGCGGACGTGGAGGTTGATGCGCGCGCGCCCGTGCGCCCCGACAGCCGGTACGGCGTCAGCAAGGTATTCGGTGAAGCCCTGGGACGCCTGTATGCCGACAAGCACGGCATCGATGTCGCGTGCCTGCGGATCGGCTCTTTCCGGAAAGAACCTGAAAATGTGCGCCAGCTGACGACCTGGATGAGTCCCGGCGACATGGTCCGTCTCGTCAAAGCATGCCTCGATGCGCCGAAGTTTCATTTCGCTGTTCTCTACGGCATCTCCGCCAATACCAGGCGCAAATGGTGGGACGACGCCGCACGTCAGCTCGGCTATACCCCGCAGGACAATGCGGAAACATTCGCCGGCCGCTTTGCGCCCAACGAGCGCGAATCGCTCGGCGATCTGTTCCACGGCGGCGAGAATTGCGCCCAGGACTTCACCGGTCGCGTCGAAGACGTCGACTGATCGGCTCAGAAATGGATACGGACTGTCGCGGTGTTGGCGCGCCGTTTTCCGGACGTCAGCACTTCAAGCTTGACCGCGCGGGCCGTCTCGAGGTGGCGGGCGAGAAATGATGCCGCGGCCTCCATGTCGCCGCTCTCGATCAAATCCATGATCTTGAGATGCTCACGGGCCTGATCGATGAAATGCGCGGTGTCGACCATCGCGCGATATTCGATCAGGCGGCGCAGGCGGTTGATCCGCTGCAGCGCGTCGAAAAAGAACGGATTGCCGGAGCATTTCGCCAGCATTTCGTGGAAGCGCGACCCGAGCCGGAACAGCTCGATCGAGCTGGTGGTATGGATGCCGCCGTCGACCAGCGCCTGCTGCTCAGCGCGGAAACGGGCGAAGCTCTGCTCGTCGATCTTGAACGTCGGTTCCAGCAGGGCTGCGGGTTCGAGCGCCAGGCGGAAGCGGTAGCTCGACGAAAACGCCTGCGGCGTGGTCAGGACCGGCAGGAACGCCCAGCCGTAGCCGGGCCGACGCTCAATCCAGCCCTCCTGCGCGATGCGCGCGATGACATGCCGGACCTTGGCGCGGCCGAGCTTATAGCGTCGGCCGATCTCCGCCTCTGTGCATTCGGTCGGCAGGGTGCCGGCGAGGTGGTCTGCCGCGATCCGCCGATAGGATTCATCGTCGTCGCTCTGGGCGAAGCGCTGGCGCGCCCGCTCGAGTGTTTCGGGCTTGACGCCGCTGGCGACGGCGGCGCCGCGGTTGAGGTGGTGTTGCGCGATCTTTGCGGCCGTCAGCGCGCGCAGCGCCTCCCGGACCGGCGACCGCGAAACCTGATGCGCCTCGGCGATGGCGGCCTCGCGCAGCGCGTCACCGCCGCACAGGCGACCGCTTTCGATCCGCCTGATGATGTCGAGCGCGATCCGTGCCGCCAGGGGAGAGACAACGCGGCGCATTTTCAGGCTTCGGTCAGGGCGCGAGGTTCAAGGGAGTTGGTGAGGACTCGGGCAGGAGGATACCAAACCGGCCGGCTTCGTCACGAAGAAGTTTGACGATGTCGTCCGTGATCGGAATTCCGGTCCTGCTGCGCTGGTCGGCAACGCGCTCCTCGGGCTCGCCGGGAATGAGGATTTCCTCGACGTCCGCGGCGCGCGGCAGCTTTTTCACCGTATCGACGAAGGTATCCATCCGGTGCTCGAACTGCTCCCGCGGCATGAACAGGTCCGGCCGGATGGCGATGCAGACATGGCCGACATTCTGCGGTTCGGAGTGGTCGAAATACAGGCTTTTTACGGCGCCGGCGTAGTTCGCGCCGGTCAAGACGCCGCACATCAGGTCCATCAGCATTGACAGGGCCGACCCTTTCACGCCGCCGAACGGCAGGCAGACGCCTTCGAATGCTTTTTTGGCATCGCGGGTCGGCCGGCCTTCGGCGTCGAGAGCCAGGCCCTCGGGAATCTCCTCGCCATGCATGGCCGCGAGCCTGATCTTGCCGCGCGCGATCACCGTCATCGCCATGTCGAGGACATAGGGCGTGTGCCCGCCGGGCACGGCGGCCGCGAACGGCG
>CAZSAW010000201.1:0-4714 GCA_964604745.1 uncultured Hyphomicrobiales bacterium | reverse complement strand
GGTTTCAAAGCGGTAGGCATCCAGCGAAACGCCGTTGTCCTCAGCGAGCCGCACCTTGGGCTCAGTCATGTCGATACGGGGCAACAGGTAGTAGTCCAGCGCGGTTTGGTTCGGCTCATCCATGCGGACGGCGACCGTAATGTCGGGCCATAGCGCCACATCGAAACGTATCTTCCAGCGACGCGATCCAGTTGGCGTTGTGAGACACCGCACCACGACGACTGAGGCCGTGAACTCGCGGTTGATCGTGAGGAGATCGCTTTCGGGGTCCTGCTCGACCACGCCACCGGCCTGACGGATGCCGGTAACGGCGTCCGCCACGATTTGCGGATGCATCCGGCGAAGCGCCCGGTTGATCTCGACATATCGATAGTCTCGATCGGGCGTGAAGCCGACCAGCTGGTAGGCACGAAGTAGGCTGCCGAAGCGGCTCTGAAAGGCACTGCTCGAAGGCAGGTGCTCGCTTTCATCAATAAGCAGGCCTGATAAATAGCCGCGATCCTGCAACAGCTGTTGCAGAGCTTTGAGCATCTCTTCGTCAGAGAGTCGGAACGACCGGGCGTGAATGATGGCCTGAGCAGCGTCGAACGTCGTTCGATCGACAATGGCCTCGAAAGCCCCATCGGATCGAATCCACATGTTCGGCAGGTTATGAATACGCTTCCGCTTCAATTTGAATGATGCGCGATTCCAGACGTTGTTGCCGATGTATTTTTCGTTGATCAGGACTTGATGGACCGTGCCGCGTGTCCAGGCGCGGCCCAGGTCCGTGACGATGGCACGTTGGTTGAGGGCCTCGGCGATCTCGGTTTCAGTCTTCTTCTTCGCAACGAAGGATCTGTATATCCACTGGACGATTTCGATTTCCTCGGGAGGGCCCGGGACAAGCACCACCCGATCGGTCTGGATGCTCTTGTGCTCGCCTCGCGCAAGTTCGCCCTTTGATGCGCCAGCTTGGTCAATGAGGCTGCGGCGCAGTCCGAAGCCAGGCGGGCCGCCCTGGCGATAGCCAAGTACGATCAGACGGGATTGGCCAGCGAAGACCTTGACGGAGAGCTCCCGGCTATACTCGCCGGCCATCGCGCGCTTGACACCCTTGACGATGGTCGAAACCGGACTGCCATCGTTTTCGAACTGTTCCGCGCAGTACTGCACGCTAATTTGGGCACGCTTGCAGATGTACTCGTAATACGCACTCTCATCGGCATCCTGAAATCGGCCCCAACGGCTGACGTCGTAGACCAGGATCGTCGTGAAGTCGGTCTTGCCCGACTGAACGTCGTCGATCAGCCGCTTTAGGGCATCCCGACCATCGAGGCGCAACCCGCTCTTTCCTTCGTCGGCATAGGTTCGGACAATTTCCAGACCTCGACGCGCGGCATACTGGCGGATCGCTTCCGCCTGATTCTCGGTCGAATATTTCTGGTGGTCCGTCGACATGCGCACGTATTCGGCCGCACGCGACCCATTCGGTCCTGCCTGGTCCGATCGATCCTGTTGAAACGCTCGACGCCCTACCACCGCAACTGTCCGCCCGTGGCCATTCAGCTCTTCGGAGCAAATCCGGTCCTAACCGTCTCTGCATCGCGGCAGTCTAGATCGGAGGAGGCGGAAAGATGTTGCCGAAAAAGGGCAAGAAGTTTCCAACGCAGGACGGCAACGGTTCCGCTGCGCTAAACTACGCCAGGGCTGTCGCAACTGCGTTACAGGCAGAGCTGGGAAATACCCATCAGGCGATTAAGACCGTGATGAGCTGGACGGGCGCCTGCGAGCGAACCGCGAAGAACTGGCTCGCAGGTGAGCGTGGTCCGGCAGGCGAGCATCTCGTCCTGCTGCTCAGGAATTCCGATGAGGTCCTTGCGGCAGTTCTGAAACTGTCAGAGCGACAAGCCTCATCGAGGACCATCGATCTCTTTGAGGCACGAGCCAAGCTTCTGGACATGGTTCACAAATTTGACGAACTCCTCGACCGGCCAACTGACGAAGGTGGGGCAGGATGATCTGTGCACTGCGATTTGCTATCAAATGCCAACTTGCCTGCCGGAGGTGACATACGCATACGTGGCCAGTATGTTGACGGGCCCGAATGCAATTCATCCTGATCGACTCACTCCGGAGGAGCGCCTCTTGGAGGTCGCTGAAATACTGAGCAGCGGATTCATACGATACCGAGCCACGCAGCAAAAGCTGGGAGGCGGTGAGTACCACGCGCCTGGGCTAACTGCGCCGGAAGGCGCACCTCAAGAAATTCCTGTCCAGAATTGAAGGTTTCTCTCGCTCACCAAGTGGGAGGGTTGCAAATTAGGAGACCGTTGGAACTCAGTTCCTCTCCCTCCGCCAATTGCCCCGCCGAATTCAGAATGGCTCGGTGCAGAGCCTAATATCCATCCTCGACCAAGGCTCTCTCAGCCAGGCGCCGCAGGGCTTCCGCCCGGCCAGGGTGGCTTGTCTGGTTTTTGCGCCACAGGTCGAGACGCGCGGCGAATCCTTTACTCACCTCGACACCGATTTTCTCGTCGGGCCCGCCAAACCCGATCCGCTTCGACGTCTTCGGCCGTTGCGGGTCCCTCGGCTTTTTCGCCATCTGCGGTTCTCAATGCTCCTTCGCCCGCATTTTGAACTTAACGAGAAGACGGGCCGAAGGGCTCTCAAAAAAATTGAGGGTTTGCTCAAATCCGGTGTCAGCGCCCCCTGGCGGATCGCGTCGATGCATAATCCGCCAGAAATCGCGATGCCGATTCGTGCATCCGCCGCGCCCGTTCGGCCGGCGGAAGATGCGCAAGCGCTGCCGACGGCATTTCGCATTCGAGCTCGATCTGCGCCGGCAGCGCGTCGAGAAAACGGTCAAGCGGCAATTCGCCCTCACCGGGCAAGAGACGCCCCGTACGCGCTTCCTGCACCACGTCGGCTGGCTTCGCGAACGGAGCGTCGCAGAGTTGCGCAAACGCGATACTTTGCGCATCGAGCGCTGCAATCTCGGCATAGTCGTTACCGCACCGAATTAGGTGCAGCGGGTCGAGGAGAAGGCCAAGATTGGGTTCATTCGCGCGTGCAAGAATGTCCAGTCCGCGCTGCAGCGACTTTACCTCGCTGTAGGGCATGCATTCGATGGCGAGCGCGATGCCGTGGCCGCGCGCGGCCTCGCAATAAGCCGCCAGATTGTCAAAATAGCGCGCGTCATCGGGATCGTGCCGATTGGCGACAATCATCGGCGCCTCCAGCGCAGCGCTCGCTTCAACGACCGGACGCAGGTCGGCGATGGTGACGTCCGGCGTCATGTAATAGGCCGATATATTGGAGATGCGCACGCCGTGCGCCGCGCTCCGCCGCCGGATGTCGGCAATCACAGCGGGATTCCCGACGACATCGAGGAAGGGATCGTTGCGGTAACGGCCGGTGATCCGCAGACCGACGGAACGGAAACCGCCGGCGTCGGCAACATCGACGAGATCCGGCGCCTGCACGTCCGGGAGACTGAGGCAGCCCAATGTGAGTACATTCGAAGGTGGCATGCGACGTCACTTGTGAAACGGCAGCGGGCGGCGAACCATCGCCGCCCGCCACGTTAGGAGAACGCGTTAGAATACTTTCAGATCGGGAAGCTTGCGGCCAAACCATTTTTCGTAAAGCCGCGCCAGATCGCCGTTTTCGCGATGAATGAACACGAAGACGTCGAGCCAGCGCAGCATGTCGGCGTCGCCACGGCGAATGCCGATGCCATGATAATTCCAGCGCATCGTCATCTTGTCCTCGAGCTGCAGTTCGGGATGCCGCTCCGCCAGCGATTTGGTCATCACGCTTGCGGCAATGTAGCCGTCGACCTGACCGGCGACGAGCGCGGCCTGCGCCGACGCCTCGTCGTCGAAGCGGATCACATCCTGCGAGGGAACGAGCGAGAGCGCATCCGCTTCGCTGAAGGTACCGCGCGGAACACCGATCTTCTTGCCGACGAGATCGGCCTTCGTTTCCGCCTTGACCGACTTGCGCATCATCAGGTTTGCGCTCAATGCACAATACGGAATCGAGAAGGCGACGGTTTTCGCACGATCGGTGCTCAGCGCGAGGTTGGAAATGGTGACATCGACCCGCTTGGTCATCAGATAGGGGATGCGATTTGAAGAATTGTCCTGAACGATTTCAAGCTGAACTCCGAGATCCTTCGCCAGCAGGTTCGCCACTTCGACATCATAGCCGGCAGGCTTCATCTCCTTGTCCTGCAAGCCGAACGGCGGCGCCGTCAGGTCAATGCCGACAACGACCTTTCCTTTCTTGACAATTTCGTCGAGCAATTGCGCTTTCGCGCGATCGGGCCACGATGTCACCGCGACCAGAATCGCGAGTGACGCAAGCCAGACAAGTCTCTTGCCATTCACTTTCCAAGGCATCGCTTCCTCCGTTGTTTTTAAACGCTCACAATCGATGAAATGAATTGCTTGAGCTCCGCCGTCTTGGGCGCGGCGAACAGCTCCTTGGGTGGTCCCTGCTCCCAGATCTGGCCGTTGTGCATGAAGACCAGAAGATCGCCGACCTGCTTCGCGAAACTCATCTCGTGGGTGACAAGAATCATGGTCATGCCGCCACCGGCGAGGTCGCTCATCACGCGCAGAACCTCTTCCTTCAGCTCAGGATCGAGCGCGGACGTGACCTCGTCGAACAGGATGACCTTCGGCTGCATCGCAAGCGAACGCGCTATGGCAACCCGCTGCTGCTGGCC
>CAZSAW010000200.1:0-4847 GCA_964604745.1 uncultured Hyphomicrobiales bacterium | reverse complement strand
ACCGCATCCTCCAGGAGCCGGCGCTGCCGTTCGCGGGTGACGAGAGCTGGCTCGCGCGATTCCAGCGACTCGCGGGCAAAGCCGGTCAGCCCCGTGAGGAGCGCATCGAGACCGGCGCCGGTCGTCGCGGAGATCGCGAAGGATTTTTGCTGCGAGTCGCCGCGGGGTGACGCGGCATCGCGCGCGAGGTCGATCTTGTTACGCACGACCCAGGTTCTCTCCGCATCGCCGGCAGAGATCGGCGCGCCCGCACCTGCGTCGACCACCCACAATACGAGATCGGCCTCCGCCGCGCGGGCGCGGGCGCGCGCCACGCCCTCGCGTTCGACCGGATCGTCGCTCTCGCGGATGCCGGCAGTGTCGAGCAGCATGAGCGGATAGCCGCCGAGATCGAGATGCACCTCGATCACGTCGCGCGTGGTACCAGCGATCGGCGACACGATCGCGGCTTCCCGCCGCGCAATGCGATTGAGCAGCGTCGACTTGCCGGCGTTGGGCGGACCGGCGATGGCGACGACGAGCCCCTCGCGCAGCCGCTCGCCGCGCTGCGCATCCTTCAGCGCCGCTGCCATCTCGTCGCGGAGCGTCCGCGCGGTGGCGACTGCTTTCTGAATGACGTCGGCGCTGACATCGGCTTCGTCGGAGAAGTCGATCCCCGCTTCGGCGAAGGCGAGCGCCTCGATCAGCGACGCGCGCCAGTGCTCGGTGCGCCGGCCGAGAAGTCCCGTGAGCTGACGAAACGCCTGCCGCCGCTGCGCCTCCGTCTCGGCGAAGATGAGATCGGCCAAGCCCTCGACAGCGGTGAGATCGAGCTTGCCGTTCTCGAAAGCACGGCGCGTGAATTCGCCGGGCTCGGCCAGACGCAGACCCTCGATCCGCGACAACGCCGCGAACACCGCGGCGATCACCGCGCGCCCGCCATGCAACTGAAGTTCGGCGACATCCTCGCCGGTCTCGCTCGCGGGTCCGGGAAACCAGAGTGCGAGCGCCTGATCGATTGTCTCGCCGCTCTGCGGATCGCGCACGCGAGCGAGCGTGGCCTCGCGTGGCGCCGGCACCTTGCCGATGAGCGCTTCAAGCGCCGCGCCCGCGCGCGAGCCTGACATGCGCACCACGCCGATGGCCGCCGGCGGATGGCCGGAGGAGAGCGCGTAGATCGTGTCGGGGGACGATGACGTCATCGCAGCGCACGAAGCGCCGCACACCGCGCCCGGTCAAGATCAGAGGAGAACGGATCAGCCTCTCACCGGGGCGACAAGCCGCTTCGCCGCGCGCGCCGCTGCGGCGATATAGCCGCGGTCGCCGTGAATGAGCCGCAGGATCATCGCGCCTTCGAGCAGCAGCACGATCTCCTGCGCCCGGTCGCGCGCCACCGGGACGCGGGCGCGCACGAGCCGCTCCGCGATCCAGGCTTCGGTCGTAGCCTTGGCGCGATGCGCCAGCTTGCGCGCGGGATGGCCGGGCAGATCGGCGAGCTCCATGACGAGGCGCGTCAGTCCTGCGCCTGACCAGCGCGGCGTCGCGCTCGCCCAGCGTTCGAGCTGATCGAACAGCGACTCGATCATTCCGTCGCGATCGTCCGGCATGCGTTCGCCGATATGCTGCAGCCGTGCTGCAGCAAGCTCGGCGTAATGCTGCAGCACCGCCGCGAGCAGATCGTCCTTGCTGCGAAAATGCGAATAGAGCGTGCGCTTGGTCAGCCCGGCGCGCTCGGCGATGCCGTCGACGTTGGTGCGGTTGAAGCCGAGCCGCCAGAACGACTCGTAGGCGGCGTCGATCAGACGCCGGCGCGTATCGTCTTTCTTTCTGCGCATCGTCCTTCGTCCCGAAAGTATACTCACCAGTGAGTTTACTTTAGCGACACGCCGGACGGAAGCTCACAGGATAAGACCGGAGGGCCACCCATGCCTGCGTCTTTGACCGTCGAGCGCGTCCGCGCGCGGGCCGTCGTGCTCAAGCTCAGGCGGCCGGTGGTCGCGCGCATCGCAACCATCAGCGAATGGCCGCTCATTCTCATCGATCTCGAAACCAAAGAAGGCGTTGTCGGGCGCAGTTATCTCGAGCCCTATACGCCGAAGACCCTCAAATACCTTGTCCCGGCCCTGCGCGATTTCGGCGATCTGCTGAAAGGCCGGCCGGTCGCGCCGTTCGAGCTTTACGATCTTGCGCGCAAGTCGCTGCATTTCGTCGGCTATGCCGGGATGGCGATGATCGCTGTGTCCGGGCTCGACATGGCGGCGTGGGACGCCTTGGCAAAGTCCGCGGGCGTCCCCTTGTGCGTGCTACTCGGCGGCAGCGTCGGCCCGGTCAAGGCCTACAACAGCAATGGGCTCTGGCTGCAGGAGCCGAAAGCCGTCGCCGATGAAGCGATCGCGCTGCGCGACGAGGGCGGCTTCGCCGGACTCAAACTGCGCATGGGGCGCACGAACCCGCGCGATGACGTCGCCACGGTCGAGGCGGTTCGCAGGACAGTCGGGAATGACATGCAGCTCATGGTCGATTTCAATCAGGGCCTGCATCTCGGCGAAGCGCTCGAACGCTGCCACATGATCGACGATCTTGGCCTCGCCTGGATCGAGGAGCCGGTCGTCTACGACAACTTTGCCGGCACCACGCAGCTGGCGGCCGAGTTGAAGACGCCGATCCAGATCGGCGAGAATTTCTACGGGCCGCGCGAACTCTCCACCGCGATCCAGCGCGAGGCCTGCGATTTCGTCATGCCCGACTTCATGCGTATCGGCGGCGTCACCGGATGGCTGCGCGCGGCCGCGATCGCGGGCGCGGCAGGCATTCCGATATCGACGCATCTTTACCCGGAGGTCGCAGCGCATGTGATGCGCGTGACCGAGACCGCGCATTGGCTTGAATGGCAGGATTGGGCCGATCCTGTTCTGCAACGGCCCTACGCGGTGAAGGACGGATTGCTGCACATCCCGAACGCACCTGGCCTCGACCTCGACTGGAACGAGGACGCCGTGAAAGCGCACGAAGTCGCGCTCTAGCGCGGGCTGTCCGCCATGACGGTTCGGCCCTAAGGTGCGCGTGGAACACCCACGCCGCATCGAGAGTTCGCCGTTCACATGGATTCGCATTCCGCGCACGAAAACCGGCTGGCGCAGGAGACGTCGCCCTATCTCCTGCAGCACAGGCACAATCCGGTCGATTGGTGGCCGTGGGGACCGGCCGCGCTCGCGCAGGCGCGCAACAGCAACAAGCCGATCCTGCTCTCGGTCGGATACGCCGCGTGTCACTGGTGCCACGTCATGGCGCACGAAAGCTTCGAGGACGACGCGACCGCGCGCGTCATGAACGAGCTGTTCGTCAACATCAAAGTCGATCGCGAGGAACGCCCCGACATCGACCAGATCTACATGTCAGCGTTGCATCACCTCGGCGAGCAGGGCGGCTGGCCGCTGACGATGTTTCTCCCCTCCGAGGGCGAACCGTTCTGGGGCGGCACTTATTGTCCGAAAGTCTCGCGTTACGGCCGGCCAGCTTTCGTCGATGTGCTGCGCGAGGTGGCGCGGCTCTATCGCGAGGAGCCGGGCCGCATCGAGCACAATCGCGGCGCGCTGATGCAAAGCCTCGCGGCGAAGGCGAAGCCGGAAGGCCGCGTCGTCCTCGACAAAAGCCAGCTCGACAATTTCGCGATGCAGCTCGCGCGCGCTATCGATACGCAGAACGGCGGCCTGCGCGGCGCGCCGAAATTCCCCCAATGCGCGATATTCGAATTCCTCTGGCGCTCGGGTCTGCGCAGCGCCGACGATCGATTCTTCGGGCTTGTGGAGCTGACGCTCAAGCGCATCTGCGAGGGCGGCATCTACGACCACCTCGGCGGCGGCTTCTCACGCTACTCGGTCGACGAGAAATGGCTCGTCCCGCATTTCGAGAAGATGCTCTACGACAACGCCCAGCTGCTCGAATTGCTGACGCTGGCCTTCGCCCGCACCGGCAATCCGCTGTTCCGCCAGCGCGCGGTCGAGACCGTGGGCTGGATCACGCGCGAGATGACTATTCCGGAAGGCGCCTTCAGTGCCTCGCTCGATGCCGATTCGGAAGGAGAGGAGGGCAAGTTCTACGTCTGGTCGCGCGACGAAATCCTGTCCGTCCTGGGTTCCAAAGACGGCGAATTCTTTGCTGCGCATTATGACGTGACCCCCGAAGGCAACTTCGAGGGGCACAATATCCTCAATCGCCTCAATAGCTTACCGCGCAGCATGGACGACGAGGCACGGCTCGCGGATTTGCGGGAAAAGCTCCTTGCCGAGCGGGAAAAACGGGTCCGGCCGGGGCTCGACGACAAGGTTCTGGCCGACTGGAACGGGCTGATGATCGCCGCCCTGGTCAATGCCGGCGTCATACTGGGCGAACCGGGCTGGATCGACATGGCTCGCCGTGCCTTCGACTTCATCGCCGGGACGATGACCAGGGGCGACCGGCTCGGCCATTCCTGGCGGGCCGGCAAACTCCTTTTTCCCGGTCTCGCCTCGGATTTTGCCGCGATGATTCGCGCCGCGCTCGCGCTGCACGAAGCGACCGGCGAGCGGGCCTTTCTCGATCATGCGATCGAATGGCAAACGGCCTTCGACCGGCACTACGCCACCGACGACAATGCCGGCTATTTCCGCACCGCCGACGAGGCCGAAGGTCTCGTCGTGCGGCCGGCGGCGACGAACGACGACGCCATTCCCAACGCGAATGCGCTGGCGGCGCAGAATCTCGTCCGCCTCGCTGTGCTTGCCGGAAACGATGCCTACCGCGTGCATGCCGACATGCTGATCGAGCGCGTGCTCGCCGCGGCGGCGAACCAGCTCTTCGGCCACGTTGCGGTGTTGAACGCCGTCGAT
>CAZSAW010000199.1:0-10175 GCA_964604745.1 uncultured Hyphomicrobiales bacterium | reverse complement strand
TTGATGACGATCTGCGCGTCCCGGGCTGCCGCTTCGACGGACGCCTGATGGCGGATATTGGCCTGCACGGGTTGGATCTGGCCGACGCTGCCGAGCGGCTGGAGATAGCCGGCAAGTTCGGGGCGGCGCACGGCGACACGGATGCGATAGCGTCGCTTCGCCAGAGCCCGCACGACGTGGCGGCCGAGGAAGCCGGAGCCGCCGAAAATAGTGATCAGGGTATCGGTGTTGGACTGGCGCATCGGGTTCAATTGTGCAGCTTCGGCCAGCGTGAAAACCCCGCCAGCGGGGGCGAAATACAGGATCGGTCCGCCGCTGTACAGGGGACAAAGCGCGTTCGATTGACAAGGCGGAAGCGCCACTCTTATGTGTCGTCCGTTGCCCAGGTGGCGGAATTGGTAGACGCGCTGGTTTCAGGTACCAGTGGCGAAAGTCGTGGAGGTTCGAGTCCTCTCCTGGGCACCATTCCCCAATTCAAATTCTGGATGTTGCGGCGGCGGTGCCCACGCAATTTCGCCTGCGGCTTTCACGTTGTCGGCGCGCGTGCCGAGTGGCGCCGAAGCCGAGCCGATCGATCGCATCATATCCCGCGCGTGACCGCGCTATCGGATTAATGCGAGGCGCCGGCCGCGTTCGCGCCACTGGCACTTCGTTAAGGTCGGCGCATTAGGGTTGCCGCCACGACGGGAAAAACGTCATTTGACGGCGGGACAGCGCGGCCCTAAACGCGAACGGATGCTTAACCATTGGAGTGAGTGCGGCGCGCGGCCATCCCGCGCGGGGGAGTGCGATGACGATCCGGCTGCACCGCGGTGATCTTCCCGACCTGTCCCGCTATCAGGGGGCTGTCGCCATCGATACCGAGACGATGGGGCTTGATCCGCATCGTGATCGGCTCTGCGTCGTGCAGCTTTCGCCGGGCGACGGTAGCGCCGACGTGGTGCAAATTCCGCCCGGAGCTCCTGACGCGCCCAATCTGAAAAAGCTCCTGATGGATCCGTCGATCCTCAAGATTTTCCATTTTGCGCGCTTCGACATCGCGATGCTCTATCATGCGTTCGGCGTGATGCCGTCGCCTCTCTTCTGCACCAAGATCGCCTCGCGGCTGGCGCGCACCTACACTGACAAGCATGGGCTGAAGGATGTCGTCCGAGACCTGCTTGGACTCGATCTTTCCAAGCAGCAGCAATTGTCGGACTGGGGAGCTGAAACTCTGACCGAACCGCAGCTTGCCTATGCCGCTTCCGATGTCCTGCATCTGCATGCCCTGAAGGACAAGCTGGAGGGGCTGCTCGCGCGCGAAAGGCGCTCCGATCTGGCCCAGGCCTGTTTCGGCTTCCTGCCCATCCGCGCCCGGCTGGATCTTGCCGGCTGGAGGGACGAGGACATCTTTTCGCATTCCTGAGCGGGCTGCCGCCGCGCGGGGGCCATATTCCCGGGGGATTTTGCCGGGTCATGCCGTAAAATGAGCCATTGGGGCTCGATTCCGGCCCGGGACGACGATGAACGTATCCAGTCTTGCGAACGGCAACGACGGCAAGGGCCGCGACTTCGGCCTTTCAGCCGATCGCGACCGTGCGCGTGCCTTCCGGGGCGCGGCACGGCACAGCCGTCATGTTCGTTTCCTGCGCGTCGCCATCCCGGTCACTGTCGTTCTGGTACTCGCCGGCGCCTGGGGGGCGCATTATTTCAACCCGTTGCGATTGCTGTCGCGGTTGCCGGCCGATTTCGGCCCGCTCGTTATTTCCGGGACGAAGATCACGATGCAGGCGCCGCGCATGGCGGGTTTCACGCGCGACTCGCGCGCCTACGAAGTGACCGCGCGCGCCGCGGCGCAGGATCTCAAGCAGCCGGGGGTGATCGAGCTGAAGGAGATTCTGGCGAAGTTCGACACGCCCGACCAGGACAAGATGAGCATGACTGCGGCTGCGGGGCTCTACGACACCAAGGCCGACAAGATGAAACTCGGGCCGAATATCGTTTTTTCCACGAAGGATTACGAAGGCTTTCTGAGCGAAGCGTCGGTGGACGTGCGCAACGGCGATCTCGTTTCCGACAAGCCCGTCGAAGTGAAGATGCTCAAGGGAACGCTCAATTCCAATCGCCTGGAAGTTCTCGAAGGCGGCGGCCTTCTGCGTTTTGGCGGCGGCGTCAGCATGGTGGTGACGCTTGAGTCCGGCGACAATCCGCCGGCGCAACAGCAGCCCCCGCCGCCGTCAGCCACCACCTCTCCGCAATCAGGGACGCAATGATGCGGTTCGCGCCGCTCCGGATCGCCATCGCCACGGCTGCGATCGCCGTATCGTGCGCGCCCGCGTGGCCGCAGGCGCAGGGCGTGCCCAACGCGGTGCAGGGTTTCTCGCAAAATCGCGGCCAGCCGATCCACATCGAATCCAATACGCTCGAGGTGCGCGACAAGGATCAGATGGCGACGTTTCTCGGCGACGTGCACGTGACGCAGGGCGACACGAACATGCGCTGCAAGACGCTCGTCGTGTTCTACGACAAGGACAACAAAGATCCGAACGGCATGAAGACGGCGCAGTCCAGTCCCGGCGGGCAAAAGCAGATTCGCCGCCTTGAGGCCAAAGGCGGTGTAGTCGTGACGCAAAAGGATCAGACCGCGACGGGAGATCACGCCAATTTCGACATGCGCTCCAACACCGTCACGCTGCTCGGCAACGTCCTCGTGACGCAGGGTCAGAATGTCGTGCGCGGCGAGCGGCTCGTCGTCGACATCACGAGTGGCGTGTCGCGGATGGAATCGGGCAAGCCGGGGCAGGGGCGCGTACAGGGACTTTTCCTGCCGAGCAGCCAGCAGGATGCGAAGCCTGCAGCGCCCGCATCCCGCGAGGCGCCCAAGACGCGGCCCGCCCATCCGCAAGGGCTCTATTGAGGTGGCCGGTCGCGCGGTTGAAAGCCCAGCCGCAAGCGACTATCACGCCGCACATCGCCCGATAGGCCCGGAAAGGCAGGCGTGCTCGACTTTCCCTCCCTCCTGAACCTGATCCGCTACCGTGTCTTCCGGCCGCGGCGGCGTCGCCGCTCGCCCGACGCCTGGCGGATTGAGTTCGACGGCGGACCGGCACCTGCACCGGCGGCTGTGCCCGCACCGGCGCAGGTTCGCGAACCCGCGCGCGTGCCGCGTGCGCGCCGCGAGCCGCAGGCTCCGCCTCAGGGATATCTCGCCGTGCATGGAGTCGAAAAAAGTTTCGGCGGGCGCAAGGTCGTGCGCGGCACGAGCCTTTATGTGCGCCCCGGCGAAGCGGTGGGACTGCTGGGGCCGAATGGTGCCGGCAAGACCACCGTGTTTTACATGATCACGGGCCTCATCAAGGCCGACAAGGGAGCGATCGAGCTCGACGGCCACGACGTGACAAGCCTGCCGATGTATCAGCGCGCGCGGCTGGGCATCGGCTACCTTCCGCAGGAAGCCTCGATTTTCCGCGGCCTGAATGTCGAGGACAATATCCGCTCGGTGCTGGAAGTGGTCGAGCCCGACAGACGCAAGCGCGAGCACGAGCTGAACGCGCTGCTTGATGAATTCGGCATTACCGGCTTGCGGCGCTCGCCCTCCATTGCGCTGTCGGGCGGCGAACGGCGGCGCGTGGAGATCGCGCGCGCATTGGCGACGCGGCCGAATTACATGCTGCTCGACGAGCCTTTCGCCGGCATCGACCCGATCGCGGTGGGGGACATCCAGGCGCTGGTGCGCCATCTCACCTATCGCGGCATCGGCGATTTGATCACCGACCACAATGTGCGCGAGACGCTGGGGCTGACTGACCGCGCCTATATCATCTACTCGGGCGAGGTCCTGATGGAGGGCCGGGCGGACGAAATCGTCAATAACCCGGATGTGCGACGGCTCTATCTGGGCGAGGAATTCCGCCTCTGAGCGTTAATTCCATCAATTAATCAAGCGTTTGAATATTTTTGGTGCAGTGCACATAATTTTCTATGCACAAATCGTGCCGAAACGCTAAAAGCGTTCTATGGCGCTAAGTCAAAGACTCGAATTCCGCCAGAGCCAGGCGCTCGTGATGACGCCGCAGCTGATGCAGGCCATCAAGCTGCTGCAGCTCTCGAGCCTGGATCTCGCCGCCTATGTCGAGGAGGAACTCGAGCGCAACCCGTTGCTCGAACGCGGCGCGGATGGGGCCTCCGAGGGTGAGGCGCCGGCTGGCGACAGCCCGGAGGGCTCGGAAACGCCCTTCCCCGCCGACGGCGCAGCCGAGAACGCGGACTGGATCGACAACGGGCTCGAAACGAGCCGCGAGGCGATCGAGGATCAGCTCGGCACCCGTCTCGACAACGTGTTTCCCGAGGACGGCGTCGGCGGCGAGCGAAGCGGCGCGCGCGCGGACGATGCGAACGCCGCCTATTCCGAATGGGCGAGCGTCGGCGTGGGCGGGCGCGAGGACGACGACTACAATCTCGAAGCTTTCGTCTCGGCCGAACGGACGCTGCCCGAGCATCTTGCCGAACAGCTCGCGCTCGCTGTGGCCGATCCGGCGCAGCGCATGATCGGCCAGCATCTGATCGATCTCGTCGACGAAGCCGGCTACATGACGGGCGATCTTGCCGCCATCGCCGAAAAGCTCGGTGCGCCGGTCGCGGCGGTCGAGGCGGTTCTGAAAATTCTGCAAGGCTTCGATCCGGCGGGAGTCTGCGCGCGCAATCTCACCGAATGTCTGACCAATCAGCTGAAGGAACGCGACCGCTTCGACCCGGCCATGGCGGCGCTGGTGGCGCGGCTGGATCTCGTCGCCAAGCGCGACTTCGCCGGCTTGCGCAAGGTCTGCGGCGTTGGCGACGACGACCTGCTCGACATGATCGCCGAGATCAAGCGCCTCAATCCGAAGCCCGGCCTCGCGTTCGGATCGACTCTCGTGCAGCCGATCGTGCCGGACGTTTTCGTGCGGCAGGGACCGGACGGCGCCTTCCTGGTCGAACTGAATTCCGACACGCTGCCCAAGGTGCTGCTGAACCAGACTTATCATTCCAAGGTGGCAAAGACGGCGGCGACGTCCGCGGACAAGACGTATCTCGCGGAACGCTTGCAATCGGCTACCTGGCTGATCCGTGCGCTCGATCAGCGCGCCAAGACAATTTTGAAGGTCGCGAGCGAGATCGTGCGCCAGCAGGACGCGTTTTTCGTGCACGGCGTGCAGCATCTGCGGCCGCTGAATTTGAAGACCGTGGCCGATGCCATCTCCATGCACGAATCGACGGTGTCGCGCGTGACCGCCAACAAATACATGGCAACCAGTCGTGGTATCTTCGAATTGAAGTATTTTTTCACCTCTGCGATCGCGGCCGCCGACGGCGGGCAATCGCATTCGGCCGAGGCTGTGCGCCATCGCATCCGCCAGATGGTGGATGCCGAAAGCCCGGACGATATCCTCTCGGACGATACGATCGTGGAACGTTTGCGCGAAGCCGGAATTGATATCGCGCGTCGCACGGTTGCGAAATATCGCGAAGCCTTGCGCATTCCATCATCCGTCCAGCGGCGGCGCGAAAAAAGCCGGGCGCCGGCGCGTTAGTCAGCCTGTCATCAAACTGGAATACCAGAGGCGCATAGCCCATTGACGCAGCGAGTGGTCATCCTTATGGTCCGCCGCCTTCCCAACCCCGCAGCCACATCGCACGCCACGGACCTTCGGACCGTCTCATGCCGCTCACCGATATCGTCGCGCCAAACGCTGTTATTCCTTCGCTGAAGGTCAACAGCAAGAAGCAGGCGATCCACGAGATTGCCGCGCGCGCCGCAGAATTGTGTGGTCAGAGCGAGCGCGCGATTCTCGACACGTTGCTGCAGCGCGAGAAACTCGGCTCCACGGGTGTGGGACAAGGTGTCGCGATTCCGCACGGCAAGCTGCCGAAGCTCGAACGGCTGTTCGGGCTGTTCGCACGCCTTGAGCGCCCGGTCGATTTCGAATCGCTGGACGGCGAACCGGTCGATCTCATTTTCCTGCTGCTCGCTCCGGAAGGCGCCGGCGCCGATCATCTCAAGGCGCTTGCGCGCGTCGCGCGTCTGCTGCGCGATCCCGACATTGCGCAGAAGCTGCGCCAGTCGCGCGATGTCGAGGCGCTTTATGCCGTGTTGACGATGCCGTCATCCGCAGCAGCGTGACGACCGCACGTCAAAAGCAGACATCTTATTTCGATTAGAACAGATCTGCCGAAGCGATTGCGCGTGGCTCTCCCGCCATGCGCCGGCTTCAGTGCAGGCTCACCGTCTCGAGCTCCTGGCTCCACGCATTGGCAAGCGCCGCTTCGCGGCTGTCGGTCAGCAGGATCGGCGTGCCGTCAGCGCTATGCAGCGCGAACAATTGCAGACCGGGCTGCATCTCGGGAGCTTCGGGATACAGATCGTTGACGTCTTCGGAGCGGATCGGTTTGACATAGGCGATCTTGCCGTCGCCAAGGCCGGCAAAGGCCTTCTCAGACATCGTTTGCCGCATCATGTTGACTGGGTCGTTGGTCATTGCCTCGACTCCTAGCTGTTCAAGTCCCCGGTTAAAGCGTTCGTTCCATCCATCATTCGTGCGCTTTGATCGAAATTGTCCGGACAATGCGTTCAGGTTCCGGCCGTGCAAGATCAATGGCCAGCAGACCGTTCTTCAAGTCAGCGCTCAAGACCTCCATTCCTTCGGCCAGCACGAACGTGCGCTGGAATTGCCGTGAGGCGATGCCTCGATGGAGATAATGCCTGTTCTTGTCTTCGGGTTGCCGGCCGCGGATGACGAGCTGGTTCTCCTCGACGGTCACTTCCAGTTGATCGTTGGTGAATCCGGCCACGGCGAGCGTGATGCGCAGCCGCTCCGGGTCGCGTTCGTCGCGCGGGAGCCGTTCGATATTGTAGGGCGGGTAGCCGTCTGCGGCCTTGCTGACGCGATCGAGCGCACGCTCAATCTCGTCAAAGCCCAACAGAAATGGACTGGAAAGCGAAGGGACTCGGGACATTTCAAAGCCCTCTCGAAGCGACTTTGCAGGGCCCTGAAAGGCACCCCGCCAGCTGACGAACCCGCCCGCTGGCCCGCCTAATATGGGCGGACCTGGTTAAGTCTTCAAGAATGCAGGGATTTGCCTTAACGGTAATGGTATCCAGCCCTCGCCTGAGGTGCGTATGACGCCGGCAACAAAGCTCCCCCCGCTGCACATCAAGGCGGTGCGCTGCGTCGGGGTCGAGGTCCCCATGGCGAGACCGCTCGGTACGAGTCGCGGGACATTAACCAAGGCACCGCTTCTCCTGATCGATCTGGAAACCGAGCAGGGCGTCGTCGGACGCGCTTATGTCTGGTCGTATTTCCGTGACGCAATGACCGCGATCGCCAGCGTCATACGCACGATCGAAGAGACGACCAAAGGCCATGCGGTCGCGCCGCTCGATCTCTGGGCGCGCATGGTGACTCGGTTCGGTCTCATCGGCGTGCAAGGTATCGTGCGCATGGCGATGGCCGGCTTCGACATGGCCGCCTGGGATGCGCTTGCCATTTCCGCAGGAGCGCCACTCACGACGTTGCTCGGTGCCGAGCCGCGTTCCGTGCGTGCCTACAATTCATGCGGTCTTGGATTGACCTGCGCGCTAGACGCTCTCGCAGCGGAAGCGAACGATCTTCTGGAAAACGGATTCGGCGCGATCAAGCTGCGGCTTGGCTATGCGACGCTGCAGGAAGACCTGGCTGCGGTACATGCCGTGAAAAAGGTCATCCCTTCGAAGATCGCCCTGATGGTCGATTACAATCAGGCGCTCACCCGCGCGCAGGCAATGGAGCGCGGCCGTGCGCTTGATGGCGAGGGACTTTACTGGCTCGAAGAGCCGATCCGCCATGACGACTACGAGGGCGCCGCAGCGCTTGCGTGCGCGCTTGATGTGCCGATCCAGATTGGAGAAAACTTTTCCGAAAGCGCGGCCATGGCTGTCGCCCTTGCCGCCAAGGCCTGCGACTATGTCATGCCTGATCTTGAACGTATCGGCGGTGTCACCGGCTGGCAACGTGCCGCGGCGCTCGCCAATGCGCACCGGATCGAAATGTCATCGCATCTTTACCCGGAGATCAGTGCGCATCTTCTCGCCGCGACGCCGACCTGCCATTTCCTCGAATACGTCGATTGGGCGAATCCGATTCTTGAGGAACCGCTCGCGGTAAAAAATGGCTGCGCGATCGTCCCGCAACGGCCGGGCAACGGCATCACATGGAATGCCAAGGCAGTCGAGCGCTATCGTGTCTGACGACAGGGTTTTCTTCTCAGGAATCGATCCGCTTGCGCCCGTCCGCATCGAACAGATGCAACTTCTCGCGGCGCCCGACCGCGGTGACCCGTTCGCCTGGCGCAGGCGCAGCTTGGCCGGGCAGACGCACGATTACATCGCTGCCTTGCGGCAGGCTGCCGTAGACAAATGTCTCAGGCCCGACGCGTTCGACCGCACCGACCGTGAGATCGAATGCGACGCCACCTTCCGGCTTCGAACCGTCGGTGGTGACGCTCAAATCCTCGGGGCGGACGCCAAGAATCGCGCCGCCCGCGGGAATCGGAAGCCGTGCGCCATTAATCAGAGACGACGCTTCGCCAGCGGGCATCTTCAGAAGGTTCATCGGCGGCGCACCGATGAAAGAGGCGACGAACGTCGTCGCCGGTTTTTCGTAGACGGCGAGGGGCGGACCGATCTGCTCGACCCGGCCCGCATTCATGACAACCAGCATGTCGGCAAGCGTCATGGCTTCGAGCTGATCGTGGGTGACGTAGATCGATGTAGTCGCCAGGGCCCGCTGCAGCTTCCTGATTTCCACGCGCATGGAGACGCGTAGCTTGGCATCGAGATTCGACAGCGGTTCGTCGAACAGGAACGCCTTCGGCTTGCGCACGATCGCGCGACCCATCGCCACCCGCTGGCGCTGGCCTCCTGACAATTCGCGCGGCCGTCGCGCCAGCAGCGCATCGATTTCAAGAATGCGTGCGGCCTCGCGCACGCGTGCTTCGATTTCAGGCTTCGGCGTTCCGCGATTGCGCAAGCCGTAGGCGAGATTGTCGTAAACATTCATGTGCGGATAGAGCGCGTAATTCTGGAACACCATGGCGATGTCGCGCTCCGACGGCTCCACGTCGTTCACGACGGCGCCGCCAATCTGCACGTCACCGGAGCTCACGGTCTCCAGGCCGGCGATCATCCGCAGCAGCGTGGACTTGCCGCAGCCGGACGGCCCCACGAGCACGCAGAATTTTCCGTCCGGCACCTCGAAGGAGACGCCTTTGACGGCTTCGACGCCGCCCGAATAAACCTTGCGCACAGCGTTGAGCGTAACCCCCGCCATCCTACTTCTCCGTCTCGACGAGGCCGCGCACGAACAATCTCTGCATCGCGACCACGACTGCGACCGGCGGCAACATGGCCAGCATCACCGTGCACATCACAAGCTGCCATTCAGTCAGCGCATCAGCCGTCACGATCATCTTGCGGATACCGATGACGATGGTCTGCATGTCGTCGCGCGTGGTGATGAGCAGTGGCCAGAGATACTGATTCCAGCCGTAGATGAAGAGGATGACGAACAAGGCCGCCATATTGGTGCGCGACAGGGGAAGCAGCGTGTCCCAGAAGAAGCGGAACGGGCCGGCGCCGTCGATGCGCGAGGCCTCGATCAGTTCGTCCGGCACGGTCATGAAGAACTGCCGGAACAGGAGCGTCGCGGTGGCCGATGCGATGAGCGGAATAGTGAGGCCGGCATACGTGTCGAGCAGGTTCAGATCGGCGGCGACCTTGTAGGTCGGATAGATGCGCACCTCGACCGGCAGCATCAGCGTGACGAAAATGATCCAGAACGCGGTCATGCGCAGCGGAAAGCGGAAGTAGACGATCGCGTAGGCCGACAGGATCGAGATCGCGATTTTGCCGCAGGCGATGGCCATGGCCATGACGAACGAATTGATGATCATCGTGCCGACCGGCTCGCGTGTCGTGCTGCTCGTGCCGACGAAGATCGTGCGGTAATAATTTTCGATCAGGTGCGAACCCGGCGTGATCGGCATCTGTCCGTTCGCGATGACGTTGGCTTCGAGCGTGGAGCCGATGAAGGCTAGATAGTCTGGGAAGGCGACGATGGCGATGCCGATCCATTGGATCGCGTTCGGCTGGAGATTGCAGATATGCTGGCGCTCGAGCATCA
>CAZSAW010000198.1:0-4450 GCA_964604745.1 uncultured Hyphomicrobiales bacterium | reverse complement strand
GATGACCACGGCCGACACGAAGATCGGCACAAGCAGGACCGGCTCCAGCACGTGACGGCCCGGCAGATCGGTCCGCACCATCAGAAAGGCGAGCATGGCACCGAACGGCACCGCGATCGCCGTCATGCCGCCGGCAACCGCGAGCGTGGTCCAGAGTGCCGTCCAGAAATCGTCCTCGGTCAGGACGAAGCGGTATGCGTCGAGCGAAAGCGCCGCGCTCGAGTCAAAAAACGGCGCGGTGAGAAAGCTCTGATAGACGACGAGGGAAAGTGGTGCGATCACCGCAATTGCGGTGATCGCGATGACGATGAAGCGGTAGAGCGTGAAGGGCATCTGCCAATTGCGCCGTCATCGGGGAACATCCCGCGATGACAACTATTGCCCCTTCATCGCCGCCTGCCACTGCTTCAGAAACGCGAGCCGCTTCATCTGGTCGAGGCCAGCGAGCAGATCGGCGTTGATCGCCACCGGGCGCGCCTTGTCGCCGATCAGCTTCTCGACACCCTTCAGCGTGGCTTCGCCCTCGACATCCGCTCGCAGCGAATAGAGGTCCGCCTTGTTGGCGATGATGTCCTGCCCGCGCTTCGAGAGGATATAATCGAGGAAAAGCTTCGCTGCATTCGGATGCTTTGCCTGCTTCGAGATGAAGGCGATGCGCGAGGTCACGAGCGTATAGTCCTTCGGCATGACGATGCCGAGATTGGGGTCCTTCTTCGAACGGCCCAGCGCGTACGAGCCGAAGATGCCGTAGGCGATGGTGTGCTCGCCGGAGGTGACGCGCTCCATCATGGCGCCGGCGCTGGTGTAAAGCTTGATCGACGCCTTGCCGAACACCTTGAACAGGTCCCAGGCTTGCGGGAAATACTTCACATCCTCGTTGACGAAGAAATAACCGACGCCCGAGCGTTCAGGGTCGTAGGCCGTGATCTTGCCCTTGTAGGCATCGGTTTTGGCGGTGAGCAGTTTCAGAAGCGCCGTGTGATCTTGCGGCACGTCATCTGCCGGCACGAGACGCTTGTTGTAGACGAAAGTGATCGGCTCATAGGTCGTGCCGTAAGCCTGATTCTGGAACACGGCCCATTTCGGCAGCGAGGGGATTTCCGGCGACGCGTAGGTTTCCGCCTTTCCCTCGGTCGCGAGCTTCACCTGCAGGTCCATGGCGGAGGACCACATTAGGTCGCCGGTACCCGAGCCTGCCGCGGCTTCAGCGATGAAGCGGTTATACAGCTCCGTCGAATTGAGATCGGAATATTCGACCTGCACGCCCGGATAGAGCGTCTCGAAATCCTTGATCAACGGATTGGCGGCAACGGCGTCGGTCGTCGCATACACGACGACCTTGCCTTCCTTCTTCGCGGCGTCGACGACCTTGGCGTAGTCGGCCGGATAACCGGGCGGCGTTTGCGCCAGCACCGGTGATCCGATGATGATGGCCGCCGCCGCAAGCGCGGCGTGCTTGAAAAACCTCATTATTCCTCCCTCGCCTTGTGTCCGGCTGCTCAGGTCGCCCCCTGAGACAATTGGTCGCAAATGTTACTCCGCCGACGCAGGGCCGGATAGAGGGAACGCGCGATCCGGACACGCCTAGCGGCGGTGGAGGCAGGAATAGATCTTGATCAGGCGCCGCGCATCCGACGGCATTGCCAGCCTGTCTTTGAGATTGTCTCTGGCGGTCTCGCAGGACAGCCAGAAATAATTTGCGGTCGGATCGACGACGAGACGCGCGGGAGAGAAGTTCGGCGCCATCAGGATGGAGAGATAGGGCGTGGTCGAAAACCACGACAGCCGGTTCAGGTTCGCCGGGATTCGCGCGGAAGAGACAAAGTGCGTATCGCCAAGCGCGGGATCGGACGCGTTTCCGGTCGCCAATTGATGGATCGCATTCCTGTAGTGCGTCCAGGCGACGACGAACTTCGCCGTTTCGACCACATGCACCAGAAGCACGAGTGAAAGCGCGCCGATCGCCGCGCGCACCATAATCGGATCGGAAAGCCACCGCATCAAACCGGGCAGCAGCGGAAACGGTCGCTTCAGGCGGCCGTCGGCGTGCAGCGCAAACGCTGCGGCGAGGACGCCGAGCGCAGGCGTCGCCACAATGATGCCAGTGCGCAGGTAATAGCGGTTCTGCGTATGCAGCGCCTGATCGAACCAGAGCCAGTAAACGGAGAGCGCCAGCGCCACGATGCAAGCGGCATGCAGATGTGCGTTGTTCGATGAGAATCGGCGCAACGTCGCATAGATGGCGACATAGCCCGCAAGCGTCGCCGCGAGCAGCCGCACGAGCTTGCCGGTGCAGATGCTCAGATCGAAGACGTGCATGGCGGCGCGCGTCAGCACCGGTCCGAAATAATCATCGGGCGGGAAGGCGGCATGTAGGACGAACCAGATCGCCATCACAATGATATAGGCGCTGGCCGCGCGCAGGAACGCGAATTCGCGCGGACCGCGCAGCAGCAAGGTCGCGAGGATCGCCATCGCAAATACCATCCCGCCGCGATGCGTGAAGACAAGCGCCAGCATCGCGGTCAGCACCAGCAGAAATCCGGTCACGCCGCCGCGGGCGTAATGACACAGGGCAAGCGTCAGCCAGAACAGCGCATGCGTCATCCACACTTCGGTCGGGAATCCGAACACGAGCGGGCACAGCGCGGCGGTGGATGCGCAGGCATAGGCAAAGACAATGCGGCCGGGCGAACGGTCGGCGATATAGGTCCCCGCAAGTCCCAACGCCTGTGTCACAAAGAAAAGGAATCCGTAGAAGACGATGCCGCCGCGCGGATCGCCACTCAGTTCGACATATTTTTCCGCCGGCAGAAGCGACGCGAGATAAACGAAAAAGCGGCCGGAAATATTGTGCCAGTGAAAATCCCAAGCATCCTGCACCGCGACGGCATAGGAGAAAATCGAGCCGTCCCCGTAAAGCTGCAGATCGTAACGGACGCCGACGACGACGAACAGCGCCGCCGCACCGAGCCCGGCAACGATCGCGAAGTTGCGCAAGGTATTGATGTCAGTCCGCTGCGCGGCGACGCCGCGCGCAAGTCCATGCACGCGGACAACATTCGACGTCTCTGCCGACATGCCCGTCCCTTTCGCTGCACCGCGGCATTGTGACCACCGCGGTTGCGCGTTCCCCCGAAAGCCAGTCTAAGCAGCTTGGGGCGGCCAGCGCCAGCCTGCCGGCGTGCCCCCGCGACGGTCGCACCCGCCCCGGCTGGCCGCCCTCCCGAATTCCCCTCTCAGGCTTCGGCGAGCGACTTCATCTTGGCGAGTCCTTCTTCAAACTGCCGGCCAACCATCTTGTCGCAATCGACGAACGTGCTCACGAGCTTGGCGAGATAGGGCTGGGCACCCTGCATCGACCAGCGGACATTCGTGCCGCTGCCGTTCGGCTCGAGCGAAAACATCACTGTGTTGCGCGCCTTGAACGGCTTGAACATTTCGAGCAGCAGCGTGACTTTCGAGGGCGGACTGGAATCGGTGATCGAGATGCGCCCGGCGCCAACCTCTCTATTGCCGCTCCATTCATAGACTGAGCCCTTGCCCTGCGCGGCGCCGCTGAAGGCGCGCTTTATTGCCGGATCCTTCTCGAACGGCGACCAGGAGATGTGAGCGTGAAAATCGTTGACGAGCGGAAACACCTTCTCGGGCGGTGCCGCGACCACGATCTGCCTCTCGATCTTGAACGCGTCCGGCTTCGTCGCCGCATAGACGAGGATCGCGGCAACGATAACGACGAATACGCCGATGATGATTTCAATCATGGATGACCTCCCGGTTCATGAAATGCAATGTTCGACCGAGATTAGCGCCGCGTCGCGAGCAGGTAGGCATCAAGCTGATCCATCGTGCCGGTCCAGCCGTTGCGCATGCTGACATACGATTCCGCGAAGATCTTGCGTTCTTCCTCGGTCGCTTCGTAAGGCCGCCAGCGCACGGTGAGCGTCGTCTTGCCGCCACTTTCAGTGAAACTCGCAATCGCGAATGTCTGCAACGGCCAGGACGGCGACAACGGATGGCGCGTCACGCCCTTGTTCGCATCGGAAAATGAAACGATGTGCGAGAAGCGCTCCTGCGGCACGATCTCGCGATAGATGAACTTGCCCCACATCTCCCGGCCGTCGGGACCTTGCATGCAATAATGAAAGATGCCGCCCGGCCGGAAATCAAGCGTGCAGGCTTTCATGATGAAGCCCTTCGGACCCCACCAGTGTTTCAGATGCTCTACATCGCTGAAGGCTTTCCACACGAGATCGCGCGGCGCATCGAAGGTGCGCGAGATGACGAAATCCTCATCCGTCGCGCCGGCTGACAGCGGCTCGGCCATAATCCTCTCCTGAAATTTGCGGTTGGTGTATTGCGTGCGGACTGCCGCGGCCCGTCAGGACGGCTTCGCGCAATTGATCATCCACGGAATGCCGAAACGGTCGACCAGCATGCCGAAGCGTTG
>CAZSAW010000197.1:0-1952 GCA_964604745.1 uncultured Hyphomicrobiales bacterium | reverse complement strand
TTCCAGATGTGGGTCAAGGCGGTCGAGAAGGCGAAGACGACCGACGCCGACAAGGTGATCGACGCGCTTCCCGGCACCGAAGCCCCGAACCTGACGGGCGGCGTGTCGAAGATGCTGCCGAACCATCACATCACCAAGCCGGTCTTCATCGGCGAGGTGCGTGGCGATGGCCAGTTCGACGTGGTGTGGAAGACCGACGGCCTCGTGCCGGGCGATGCCTGGTCGAAGGAACTGCCGGGCTCCAAGGACCTGATCGGCGACTGGGTCACGCTGAAGTGCGGCAACTACAACACCGTCACCAAGAAGTGCGGCGGTCAGGGCTCCTGATCCTGCGCCGGACTTAAGATGAAATCTCGGAGGCGGCGGGCATGTCCGCCGCCTCCCACGAACCCCGCCGGGAAGAGATTGAGATGGGTATGATCTGCGATCGCCTGGTCGCGCTCATTGTTGCGCTCGGTTTGATGCTCGCCGCGCTGCCTGCAAGCGCCCAGTCCTTTGAACAGACCCTGGAAAAGTTTGCCGCCGATTCCTTCAGCGAGACGGATGACGCGATCAATGCCGTCGGCGTGAGCGGCAATCCGCAAGCCGCCGCCGTGATCGAGGCGCTGCAGGATGCGCGCCTTCTGTTCGATCCGCAGACGAAGAAGATCTACATCAAGTCCGGTTCGGGCGTGCTCGATGCCGCGACCGGCAAGCCTGCCTCCGCCACGCCGTCCGACCTGAAAACGGTTCGCCTCAACAATCGCCTGCGCCGTTCGATCGAGGCCGCGCTCGGCGGGCTGATGCTGCTGTCGTCCGATTCCGGCAAGCGCTACGCGGCCGCACAGGCGGTGTTCAAGTCGCACGAGGAATCCGCGCTGCCGACGCTGGAGGCGGCGCTCGCCAAGGAAACCGATTCAGGCGTCAAGCGCGCCCTGAGCGAGGCGCGCGCTGCCGTCATTCTGTTCAAGGCTGATGCCCGCGAAACCGACAAGCTCGACGCGGTTTCGGCGATCCGTGCGCGCGGCGATCAGGAGGCGCTGGCGCTTCTCGCCGGCATTCCCGGCAACAGTCCCGCCAGCGTGAAGCGCTCGGCGCAGGACGGGATCGCGGCGATCCAGAACAGCCTTGCCATGTGGGCGGGCGTGCAGAACGCCTGGTACGGCCTTTCGCTCGGCTCGGTGCTGCTGCTTGCCGCCATCGGCCTCGCCATCACCTTCGGCGTGATGGGCGTCATCAACATGGCGCATGGCGAGATGGTGATGATCGGCGCCTATGTCACCTTTGCCGTGCAGGAGACGATCCGCGTCTACAAGCCCGGCCTGTTCGATTATTCGCTGCTGATTGCATTGCCGCTGGCTTTTTTCGTATCGGGCATGGTCGGCATCATCATCGAGCGCAGCATCATCCGCTTTCTCTATGGCCGCCCGCTCGAGACGCTGCTCGCCACCTGGGGCATCTCGCTGATCCTGCAGCAGGCCGTGCGCACCATGTTCGGCCCGACCAACCGCGAGGTCGGCAATCCGTCATGGATGAGCGGTGCCTTCGACCTCGGCCAGATCACGATCACCTATAACCGGCTCTGGATCATCGTTTTCACCGGGCTCGTGTTTGCCGGATTGCTGGCGCTGCTGCGCTTCACCCGCATCGGCCTTGAGATGCGGGCGGTGACGCAGAACCGCCCGATGGCGGCCTCGATGGGCATCCGAACGAGCCGCGTCGATGCGCTCACCTTCGGCCTCGGCTCGGGCATTGCCGGAATCGCCGGGGTCGCCCTGTCGCAGATCGACAACGTCTCGCCCAATCTCGGCCAGGGCTACATCATCGATTCCTTCCTCGTCGTCGTGTTCGGCGGCGTCGGCAATCTCTGGGGCACGCTCGTCGGCGCGCTGACGCTCGGTGTCGCCAACAAATTCCTCGAGCCCTTTGCCGGCGCCGTGCTCGGCAAGATCGTCATCCTCGTGCTGATCATC
>CAZSAW010000196.1:0-5921 GCA_964604745.1 uncultured Hyphomicrobiales bacterium | reverse complement strand
CACAGGTCCATCACCAACTGCGTCGCCAGTTCGAGACCGGGGAGCATGAAAGCGGGGTCCACGCCGCGCTCGAAGCGATAGCGCGCATCCGAATTGATGCCGAGCTTGCGGCCGGTCTGCGCGATGTTGTTTGGCACCCAGAGCGCCGACTCGATCAGCACGTCGGTCGTCGTTTCCGAGCAGCCCGAGGCTTCGCCGCCCATGATCCCGGCGAGCGACTCAACCGCCCTGTCGTCGGCGATCACGCACATGGTGTCGTCCAGCTCGTACGTGCGGCCATCGAGCGCCAGCAGGCTTTCGCCTTTCTTTGCGCGGCGTACATGCAGATTGCCATGCACCTTGACGGCGTCGAACACGTGCAGGGGACGGCCGCGATCGAATGTGAGGAAATTCGTGATGTCGACGAGCGCGTTGATCGGGCGAAGGCCGATGGCTTTGAGCTTTGTTTGCAGCCATTTCGGCGAGGGCCCATTCTTGACGCCCTTGACCAGACGCAGCGCGAAGGCCGGGCACAGCGCTGGAGGCGATCCGAAATCGAGCGTAACGGTCACCGGGCAGGGGAAGGCGCCTTTCACCGGCTTCGGCGCACGATCCTTGAATTTGCCGATTTCGGCGGCGCCGAGATCGCGGGCAATGCCGGACACCGCGGTGCAATCCGGCCGGTTCGGCGTGAGATTGATCTCGATCACCGGATCGTTGACCCCGAGCACATCCGCGAACGGCTTGCCGATCGGCGCATCCGCCGGCATCTCGATGATGCCGTCGGCGTCGTCGGAAAATTCGATTTCCGCGCCGGAAATGAGCATGCCGTTGCTTTCGACGCCGCGGATTTTGCCCACGCCCAGCGTGATGTCTTTTCCGGGAATATAAGTGCCCGGCAGGCCGAGCACGGCCTTCATGCCAGCACGCGCATTCGGTGCTCCGCACACGATCTGCAGTGGCGCCCCTTCGCCGGTATTCACCATGCAGACGCGCAGCCGGTCCGCATTCGGATGCTGAACGGCGGAGACAACCTCAACCACCTTGAACGGCGCGAACTTTTTTGCAGGGTCCGCAACGTTTTCGACTTCGAGCCCGATCATTGTCAGCTTGTCAACAATGGCTGCAAGCGGTGCGTCGGTGTCGAGATGCTCCTTCAGCCAGGAGAGGGTGAACTTCACGAGCTCAGCCCTCCTGCCAATGTGGGAAAATCAAGCGGCCGGAAACCGTAATGCGACAGCCAGCGCACGTCGGCCTCGAAGAACGGGCGCAGATCCGGCATGCCGTATTTGAGCATGGCGATGCGATCGATTCCCATGCCCCAGGCGAAGCCTTGATATTCGTCCGGGTCGAGGCCGCAATTGCGCAGGACGTTCGGATGCACCATGCCGCAGCCGAGGATTTCCAGCCAATCCTCGCCTTCGCCGAATCGAATCTCACCCTTGTCGCGTTTGCACTGGATGTCGACTTCGAGCGACGGCTCGGTGAAGGGAAAGAATGACGGCCGGAAGCGCATCTTCACCTGATCGACTTCGAAGAATGCCTTGCAGAATTCCTGCAGGATCCATTTCAGATGACCAAGGTGACTGCCCTTGTCGATGACGAGACCTTCCACCTGATGGAACATCGGCGTGTGGGTCTGGTCGGAATCACTGCGATACGTGCGGCCCGGAATGATTACGCGGATCGGCGGCTTCTGGTTCAGCATCGTGCGAATCTGCACGGGCGATGTGTGCGTGCGCAGAAGCATGCGCGAGCCGTCCGGCTTCGGATTGAAGTAGAACGTGTCGTGCATGTCCCGGGCCGGATGGCCTTCGGGAAAGTTGAGTTTTGTGAAGTTGTAATCGTCGGTTTCGATGTCGGGGCCCTCGGCGACGGCGAAGCCCATGTCGGCAAAGATCGCTGTCAACTCGTCGATCACCTGGCTGACAGGATGAATGCGTCCGACCTCTGCCGCGGCCTCGCGTACCGGAAGTGTGACGTCCACGCTTTCAGTATTGAGCTGCACCTCGAGAGCCGCATCCTTGAGCGCCACGCGCCGTGCGATGATCGCTTCGTTGACGCGATCCTTCAGTCCGTTGATGGCCGGACCTTTCGCCTTGCGCTCATCCGGCGTCATCTTGCCGAGCGTTGCAAGGAGTTCGGAAACCGAGCCCTTCTTGCCCAGTGCCGAGACGCGAACGGCCTCAAGCGCCGTGGCGTCCGAAGCGGCGTTGACGGCGTCGAGAATCGTCTTTTCGAGATGCGCGATGTCGGACATGCTTGGTGTTCCTGTCATCGCCCGCGCAGGCGGACGATCCAGTAACCAAGGACAGTTCGGTGGTTACCGGGCGCCCCGCAGGTGCGGAGCGCGACACCAGTGGTGAACCCTTACGCCGGAAGCGCGGCTTTCGCCTTTTCGACAATCGCCTGGAACGCTGCCGGCTCGCTTATGGCGAGATCCGACAGCACTTTGCGGTCGACGGTCACGCCGGCCTTGGCCAAGCCGTCAATGAAACGGCTGTAGTTCAGACCGAAGGGCCGCACGGCGGCATTCAGGCGCTGGATCCATAGCGCGCGGAAGGTGCGCTTGCGCCGCTTGCGGTCGCGGAAGGCATATTGGTTTGCCTTCTCCACCGCCTGCTTGGCGACCCGGATCGTGTTCTTGCGCCGGCCGTAATAGCCCTTGGCGGCCTTGAAGACTTTCTTGTGCTTGGCATGCGCTGTCACGCCGCGCTTTACGCGAGCCATGGCTGATCTCCTTTTCGATCGCGTTTGATGCCCAGGCGATCAGCCGTTGGGCAGGAAGTATTTCTTGATGTTATCGCCGTCGGTCTTGAACACGGCGCGCGTGCCGCGCAGCTGGCGGATCTGCTTGTTGGTGCGCTTGATCATGCCGTGCCGCTTGCGGGACTGGGCGGCCAGCACCTTGCCGGTGCCGGTTACCTTGAAGCGCTTTTTGGCGCCCGATTTGGTCTTGATCTTGGGCATTTGGCTCTCCTGAAAAGGCCCAAGCAGGTTCAGTTCCCGCCGGCCGGAAGGCTCGAATCCGAGCGTTGCTGATGAGCAAACTCGCCGCCACGGCAGCCCTAACCGGCCGGGCGACGAGAGGCGGTTCCTTAGCGGATGGCGGCGGGAACTGCAACAGGCTTGCTCGCGCCGGGCGCAATTCAAGTTTTTTGCGCGTTTTGAGCCGTTGCGCGCCTTGCCGCGCTTTTGTTCTTTGCCCGGGTATTTGAACGTGGAATAGCACATTGAGGCCGATCACCCGGCTGACGCGTCCATCGATATTGGCCATCGGCAAGGCGTGGCAACGCGCGACGATCGGGCTGGTCGATCCGATGGCCTACGCGCACTACCAGCGCATGGTCGCAAACAGCTACAACGCCAACGCCAATATCGACGTGCTGCCGGAATTCCGGCTCGTCTACGTTTCGGTTCCAAAGGCCGCTTCGTCGCGGATCAAGATGACGTTGAGCCTGCTGCTTGGACGTGAACCCCAAACGGAAAGGGAAGCGAATGTGCGGCGGCTCTCCGGGTTGAAAAGCCCGCGCCGTGTTGGCATCCGGCCTTTCCATCGCGTGGTGAATGACCCCGGCGCGCTGCGATTTACCTTCGTGCGCAACCCCTATGATCGGCTGGTCTCATGCTGGGCAAACAAGTTCAGCGGCAAGCCGCTGATCGCGGGCGACGCCTTTGTCGAACAGTATCTTGCCCTGCGCCCGCAAGTTGATGCGTCGCTTCCTGCAGGGGCCGACCAGACGTTGTCGTTTCGTGACTTTGCGCTATTCGCAATTGCGACGGCGCATGCGCGAGCAAATTCGCACTGGCATGTGCAGCGCGATCTGGTCGAATTGCCGCAAATACCGCTCGACTTGATCGGAAAAGTGGAAAGCTTCGATCGCGACTTCAGGCAGGTTTTCGATCACGTCGGAGCCGACGACGCCTTTCGCGCGAAAGTGGCGCGCCCGGTCAACAAGTCCGCGCGGGCGTCGACGTCGTGGTCCTATTACTATGATGCGGATCTCGCGAGGCGCGTTTATCGCGCCTATGAGTGTGATTTCGATCGGTTCGAATATTCGCGCGCTTTGTCTTAGCGCAGCCGACGACGATCAAAACAATGCGAGCCGGCGCAGACTCGGGAACCTGCGGCAGGACCGCCCAGTTCTTCGTCGGGCGATAAATCTGCCCGATTTCGGAGAATTTCATATGGCATCACGACTGACTGCTTTGGGCGCTGTCACGGTGGCGTTTTTATCCGCGGCTGCGGCCGCCGCTCCCGCGCGCTCGATCTATGATGGGCTCTGGAGTGTGCTCGTCATCACCGATTCCGGCACCTGCGATCGCGGCTATCGCTATCTGGTACGGGTCGAGGATGGACGCGTCTATTACAGCGGCGAGGCCGGCATCGACGTCTCTGGCCGTGTCAGCGGCAACGGTCATGTCAACGTCGTGATCGGGCGCGGCGACCAAAGTGCAAGCGGGACCGGCCGGCTTTATCGCGATCAGGGCTCTGGCGTCTGGCGCGGCGCTTCATCGAGCAACGCGTGCAGCGGCCATTGGGAAGCGGAACGACGTGCGGCGGCGAATTGACATCGCGCTCCGTGACGGCGTCAAGCCGCTACCAGAGCAAGACGAAAGCCGCGGTATTTCTTGCGCAAAGCCGCGCGCAGAACGCTGAGGCTCCACAGAATGGCCACGGCCGATCCGGCAACCATCCAGAGAGTAACTGTCGTCTCTTCGCTCACGCTGAAAAGGACGCTGATAAATCCGGTCAAAAAATAAATGGCGATGCCAAATGCGAGGCCGCCGATAAGCAGGCGCCACACAATCAGCCAGCCAATTGCGATGACGCGAGTGAGCGTCATTTCAAGTTCCTGCATCGGAAGCTCCTAAAACGAGTACCGATATCTGAATAAAAAGCGCGACCGTAACGGTCGCGCTTTTTGTTCTGCCGGATGGCCGAGCACCTATCGCGGTGCCAGAATCATGATCATCTGACGGCCTTCGAATTTCGGCTCGGATTCGACTTTGGCGACGGGTGCGATGTCCTGCTTGACGCGTTCGAGCAGTTGCGTGCCGAGTTCCTGGTGCGCCATTTCGCGCCCGCGGAAGCGCAACGTCACTTTGACCTTGTCGCCCTCTTCGAAGAATCGCTTCATCGAGCGCATCTTCACGTCATAGTCGTGATCGTCGATCATCGGCCGGAATTTGATTTCCTTGACCTCCACGACCTTCTGCTTCTTGCGCGCTTCAGCCGCCTTTTTCTGCGCTTGGAACTTGTATTTCCCGTAGTCGAGCAGCTTGCAGACGGGGGGGACTGAATTTGGCGCGATCTCGACGAGATCGAGCCCTGCTTCTGCCGCCATGGTGAGGGCAGCTTGAATGTCGGTGGGGCCGTGATTGTGACCGGTCTGGTCGATCAGCTGTACCTCTCGGACGCGGATCTCCTCGTTAACCCGCGGGCCGTCCTTCTGGACGGGAGGCGCGGTTCTCATCGGACGACGAATGGATGAAACTCCTCTTTTGTTGAGACTAAGCGTGCCGACGGGTCCGGTTGCCCCAAGAACGCTGGTGGCGTCCGAATGATCCATCGACAGGTACAGAATTGGGACAAAGCGTTCATAAGTCAACGTCGGGCGAGGGCGGTCCCGGCCGATCCCTCCGGTCGCCGAGCGTCGGGGCCACGCAATCAGGCGCGCTTTCGCGCCCGGACGAGGCCGTCATAAAGCCTTAACGTCAACTCCGCGACCATCGACGGACTGAAATGGTCCTTGACCCAGTCACGGCCGCGCGCACCCATCGCCTGACGCGCTGCTTCCGGCATGGAAAAAATACGGACGATCGCCGCCGCCAGACCATTCGCGTCCCCTGAAGAAAACCGCAATCCGGTCATGCGGTCATCCGGCACCGCTGGCGGCGCGAGCAGCACTTCCGGCCCCGCACCATAGTCCGATGCAATG
>CAZSAW010000195.1:0-10149 GCA_964604745.1 uncultured Hyphomicrobiales bacterium | reverse complement strand
AGCCACTTGGTCTTCGGCGTGATTGCCTTTTCCAGCACATCCGGCTTCAGCTTGAAGCCGTCGGCCATCGTGGTCATCACCGTGACCGGCGTGCCGCCTGCGAGCGCGACCATTTCCGGATAGCTCACCCAGAACGGCGCGACGCAGATCACTTCGTCGCCCGGATTGATGGTCGCCATCAGCGCGTTGTAGAGCACCTGCTTGCCGCCGGTGCCGACGCTGACCTGCGACGGCTTGTAGTCGAGACCGTTCTCGCGCTTGAACTTGCGGCCGATCGCCGCCTTCAGCTCGGGGATTCCGTCGACCGCCGTGTACTTGGTCTTGCCGTCGCGGATCGCCTTGATTGCGGCTTCCTTGATGTTGTCGGGAGTGTCGAAATCCGGCTCGCCCGCGCCGAGGCCGATCACGTCGCGGCCGGCCGCTTTCAGCGCGCGCGCTTTGTCCGTCACCGCGATGGTGGCGGAGGGCTTGATGCGCTTGAGCGAGTCCGCGAGGAAGGCCATTTTTTCAGTCTCCGAGGCCGGTTTTCGATGGCATGGGCGGGCTGTTGGTAATGCCCCAAGCCGCAGGGGGCAAGCCACATCTGCTGATACGGGACATGAAGAAGGCTGATGCCGCGACAGGGTTTTCGCGCGCTCAGCACCCTGCCCGTCCGGCTAACATTGCCCTTCGTTCATACTGCGTGCGAGCGGCATCCCGCGGCGACAAGCGCCGCCTTTCCATAAGCCGTCATCAAGCGCCGCCTCTGCCATAAGCCGTCATCGCGTTCGCTTTGATGCAGTGCACATGACATCGCGATGACATTGGAACGCTTCTCAGTTGACGGGAAATTTATTTCCCGCGTCATTCGCGACACGCAATGAATCATCTTTTCTTCGCGTTTCGCCCTGCGGCTGCCTTGCAATGGCCTGCCTTTTCTTCTCTCATCGATTCCGTCTTCGGGGGATCAATCGTCGTTCAACGCAACGCGCAAAGGCCCGTGGATGTACACGCTCTACTCCATGCAGCGATCGGGTAATTGCTACAAGGTGCGGCTCGCGCTCGCGCAGGTGGCGATTCCGTATGATCTCGTCGAGATCGACATCCTCAAAGGCGAAACGCATACGCCCGATTTCCTGGCGAAGAATCCGAGCGGACAAATTCCGCTTCTGGAAATCGCGCCCGGGCATTTCCTCGCCGAGTCGAATGCGATCCTGTGGTTTCTCGGCGAGAACTCGCTGCTTCTGTCGGACGCGCCGGCGCAGCGTGCCGCCACGCTGCAATGGATGTTCTTCGAACAGCATGCGATCGTGCCGAATATCGGCGCCGCCTATTTCTGGCTGTCGCTGGTGAAGGGCGGGCGCGACCTGCAGCAACACGCCATCGACGACTGGATGGAGGAAGGCTATCGCGCCTTCGGCGTCATGGAAAAACACCTGACGCGGCATCCCTATTTCGCGGGCGCGTCCTATTCGATCGCCGACGTCGCGCTCTACGCCTACACCCACGTCGCGCATGAATGCGACTATGACCTTGTCGGCTTCCCGGCTGTCCGCGCCTGGCTCGCACGCGTCGCCGCCGAACCGCGCCATGTGCGCATGGACTGGCATCCGCTCGCGGCCGCGGCTGCGGAATAGCGCTGGGCTTGCGGCCTCGCCACATCATTCATTGACGAAGTATTGCCGGGGCCGGCGGCGTTAACGCCGCGTTTACCATTCGTCATGCCTTCGCCCTTTTCCAGACCCACCCCGGCCCGCATCGCGCGGCATGATTCTACCCAAGTTGATTCGCCGGAGTGACGACAATGGACGAAGTCGAGTTCGAGAATGTCGGTTTCGAGCAGCCGTCGCGTCGCATGCGTTCACTGCTGCAGCGTATTGCCTGCGCCGAGCTCATCATGACGGTCGCGCTCGTGCTGTCGATCGCCGTCGCGGCCACCGCCGTCTCCATCGGCATGGCACGGGCCGAAATGCCTATCATCGCAGCCGCGCCGCGCTGACGTTCTGCGCGTGCGGCAATCGCGCGCAACGTCCCGATAGTGCTATCGCAAACGGGACCACGCGCATTATCTTTCCGTTGTCACGGCGGACGGACGGATAGCTCATGACATTATTGCGAGCTGTATATTGGGGCGCACTGCTTGTTGCAGCCGCGCCGCATGACGTTTCCGCGCAGGTCTATCGCACCTCGGCAGGCAACGTATCCATCGAGACGATCGCGAGCGGCCTGTCGCATCCCTGGTCACTCTCCTTTCTCCCCGGCGGCCGCATGCTGGTGACCGAGCGGCCCGGCCGCATGCGCATCGTGACGCGCGACGGCAAATTGTCGCCGCCGATCGCCAGCGTGCCGAAAGTGTTCGCGTCGGGCCAGGGCGGACTGCTCGACGTCGCGCTCGACCGCAGCTATGCGCAGAATCGCACGATCTATTTCTGCTACGCCGAGCCGATGGCCGGAGGCGCTCGCACGGCGATGGCGCGCGCAATCCTCGTCGCCGACGAGACGCCGCGGCTCGACGAGGTCAAGGTCATCTTCCAGCAGGCCGGTCCGCCTTCCACCGGCAATCACTTCGGCTGCCGCATCGTGCCGATGCCGGACGGCACGCTCTTTCTCACGACCGGTGAGCATTTCTATTCGCGCGACGAGGCGCAGAAGCTCGACAATCATCTCGGCAAGCTCATCCGCATCAAGCCGGACGGCTCCGCTCCCGCCGATAATCCCTTTGTCGGCAAGGCCGGGGCGAAGCCGGAAATCTGGTCCTACGGCCATCGCAACATGCAGGGGCTCGCGATCAATCCGGCGACCGGGGAGGTGTGGGAGCAGGAGCACGGTCCGCGCGGCGGCGACGAGATCAACATTCCGCAAGCCGGAAAGAATTACGGCTGGCCGCTCGTTTCGTTCGGCATCAATTATGAAGGCACCCCGGTCGGCACCGGCAAGTCGGAAGGGCCTGGCCTCGAGCCGCCGATCTGGCACTGGACGCCGTCGATCGCGCCATCGGGCATGGCCTTCTATACCGGTGACTTGTTTCCCGCCTGGAAAGGCAGCCTGTTCAACGGCGCGCTCGCGGCGAAGATGCTGGTGCGACTCGAACTCGACGGCGACAAGGTCGTGAAGGAAGAGCGCATGCTGCAGAATCTGAACGAGCGCATTCGCGACGTGCGCAACGGGCCCGACGGTGCGCTGTGGCTCGTCACCGACAATTCCGTCGGCCGCATTTTGCGCATGACGCCGGCGAAGTGACGCGCCTCAGCAGGCGAGGAAGATCAGGCCGATAAGGATTGTCAGGACCGTCAACGGCGCGCCGAGGCGGAAATAGGTCCAGAAGCCGATGTCCACGCCACGCGCTTTGGCGCGTTGCGCCACGATGAGGTTGGCGATCGAGCCGACCAGCGTGAAATTGCCGGCCAGCGTCGCCGCCATCGCAATCACGAGCCACGCGCGCTGCGGATCGGCGAGATTGGGGATGAACGGCTTCAGCATCAGCACGGCCGGCACATTGCTGACGACATTCGAAAGGACCGCGGTGATGCCGGCCAGTGATGCCGCATTGTCGAGACGCAAGCGGCCGACGGCCGCGACCACGTCTTGCGTAATCACCGCCTTCTCGATGCCGCCGATGACGATGAACAGCCCGACGAACATCACGAGCAATGGCCAGTCGATCTCGCGGTAGATCTTTTCCGGCTTGACGCGGCGCGTCAGCAACAGGAACGCGCCGCCGACGATCGCCACCTTGGCCACCGGCTGCCCGAGAAAGAAGAGAACGACCATGACCGCCATGACCAGGAGGGTCTTGACCAGCAGCGGCCCGTGATAATGGGCCTGCTCCTCCGCTGGTTGAAACGTTTCGCGCGTGAAGAATTCGCCGCGATAGGCGATCGCGATCATCAGCGTTGCCAGAAGAAGGCCCACGATCGCCACGGGCGCCAGCGCTGCCGCGAATGCGCTGTAGGAGACACCTGACAAAGAACCGATGATGATGTTCTGCGGATTGCCGGTGATGGTAGCGACGCTGCCGATGTTCGACGCCATCGCGATGGCGAGAAGATAGGGAATGGGATTGCGACGATGCCTCGTCACGACATCGAGCGCGAGCGGCGTCATGACAAGACAGATCGTGTCATTGACGAGAAAGGCCGAGAGCAAGCCCGAGGTAACGACAATCGCAACGAGAAGCGCGAGCGGATGACGCACATGCGTCGCGATCCAGTCGTTGATCAGGCGGAAGAATCCGGAGACGCGCAGATTGGCGACCACGATCATCATGCCGAGCAGAAGCGTGATCGTGTTCAGGTCGATGGCGCGATAGGCTTCTTCGACGGAGAGGACGCCGGTTCCCACCATGAGGCTGCCGCCGAGCAGGGCCGCGCCCGCCCGGTCGATGTGGTAGACGGGGATTTTCCCGATGGAGATGACGGCATAGGTGGCGAGGAAAATAGCAACGGCAGCCGTAATCGTCAGATCGTGCATGGTATGATCGAGATCGTGGACAAGGTGCCCGCAGGGACGGGTGGCGGAAGCGGATGCCAATCCGCCTAATCTTTCATATTATACCGGGGACGATCCCGAGTCTGAGCTGCCTGCAATCGAGGCTCGACATCGCGACGCAAGCATGTCGCAATTGCACGATCAAATCGCAAATCCGCCCAACATCGGAGAGAGCTCCATGCGCGTTCTTTTCACCATCGGGTCGCTCGCCGCCTGTGTCTGCGCCGGCCTTGCTCCGGCGGCGGCGCAATCCGTTCCGGGCACCCGGCTGGCAATGATCGTCGCCCAGGCTCAGCCGGCAAAGCCCGCGACATCAGCCCCGAAACCATATCAGCCTGTCGCGGTGAGCCTTCCCGCACCGTTTAAGGACCCGACCTTCGAAGCGTTCCGCAAGCAATTGTCCGAGGCGGCGCAGAAAAAGGATCGCGCCGCGATCGGCAAGCTCGTCGTCGCGCAGGGCTTCTTCTGGCTCAACGAGGACGGCGACAAGGCCGACAAGAAGAAGTCAGGGCTCGACAACCTCGCCGCCGCGCTTGACCTCTCGGCCAAGGACTCGGCCGGCTGGGACGTGCTTGCCGGTTACGCCTCCGATCCGACGGCGACGCCCTATCCCGACAAGCAGGGTGTGGTCTGTTCGCCGGCCGATCCCTCGTTCGACGACAAGGCGCTGGAGGACCTGGTCAAGTCGACGCAAACCGATCCGGCCGACTGGGGTTATCCGCTCGCGGACGGGCTCGAAATGCGCGCGACCGCGCAGGCGAGCGGTCCGGTCAGCGAGAAGCTCGGCATGCATTTCGTGCGCGTGATGCCGGATGAGGGCGCCGGTGTGCAGACCCCCGCGCCGATGCTGCGGGTCGTCGCACCGTCCGGAAAGATCGGCTTCGTCTCCGCCGACATGATCGCGCCGCTCGGCAACGATCAGATCTGCTACGGCAAGGACGCGACCGGCTGGAAGATCACGGGCTTCATCGGCAGCGAGCAATAACATTGAGCGTGAGCCAGGTCCCGTCCTCTGATGCCACGCGCCGGATCGCATGCGGGCGGTGCGGAGCGATATTCGAATGCGGACTGGGCGGCGAATGCTGGTGCGCGGCAGTGCCGGTTGCACTGCCCGTTCCGCAGGCAGAAGACGCCGATTGCCTTTGCCCGGATTGCCTTCGCACTGTCGCAACGATGCGCGTCAAACAGGTCGCGCGGCAGCCCTAGGCAGAAAGTAGGGGGCCTTCGTTTTGCACCGCACGGGACACGCGGCGCACCAGTTTTTGCACATTAACTTCGACTCGCACGGTCGACGGTTTGTGCGCCGTAACATGTTTGACAGGCCCGGATGCCGGCTCTAACGTGCGCTCATAAAAATCATATAAGTCCACTTGGGAGGAAGCAGATGAAAAAGTCGGCCTTGTTGGCTGCTGCGTTGTTTGCGGTCGTCACGCCCGCGAGTGCGCAACAGATCGTCACCAAATATTCCGGTATTCAGCCGATCGAGCATCCGGCGAGCTATACCGAGCGCTATTTCGGCGAGGAGCTCGGCGTCCTCAGCAAGGGCACGATCAAGGTTGAGGTCTATCACAACACGCAGCTCGGCGACGCGGTCGCCAACGTGCAAAGCCTGCGCAACGGCACGATCGGCTTCACCACCGTCTCCGCGTCGAACCTGAACCAGGTTCTGCCGGCGATGGACATGTATTCGCTGCCGTTCCTGTTCAAGAATGAACAGCATTTCTGGTGGTTCCTCGCGCAGCCGCAAGCTGCCGACCTCGCCAAGCAGCTCGAGGACAAGGGCATCAAGATTCTTGGCTACATCGATTCCGGCGCGCGCAACTTCTTCACGCAGAAGCCGGTCAAGACGCCGGACGACCTCAAGGGCCAGAAGATCCGCGTGATGGCCTCGCCGGTGATGGTCAACACGATGAAAGCGCTGGGCGCGACCGGCGTGCCGGTGGCGTGGGCCGAGCTCTACACGGCGCTGCAGACTGGCGTCGTGGACGGTGCGGAAAACAACCACCCCTCCGTCGTCGCCAAGAAATTCTATGAAGTGTCGAAGTATTACACCCTCGACGAGCACATGCGCATTCCGGACGTGCTGGCGATGTCGATGAAGCTGTGGAACCAACTCAACGACGACCAGAAGAAGGCCGTCGTCGAAGCCGGCGCGCGCGCCCAGGCCTACATGCGCGGCGCCTGGAAAATCTCCGAGGTGAAGGACCTCGAAGCGCTGAAGGCGAAGTTCACCGAAATCGCGACGGTGGATAAGGCGCCGTTCGTGAAGGCGGTGTCCGGCATGGTGAACGAGGAAGCCAAGCGCCTCGGCGTCGAGAAGACGGTTCAATTCGTCATCGACACGCAAAAGAACTTCTGATCGGTCTTTTGATCTGATCGGCGAGAAGGGCGGCGGCGCACCGCCGCCCTTTTCGTATCCGGGAGGGGGAATGCCGTGACATTGGTCAAGCAATTCGATCGGTTTGTGGCGCTGGTCGCCGCTCTCGTGCGACTCGTCTGCATCGCCTTCACGATCGCGCTCTTCGTAATCGTCGTCGTCGCCATCATCGCCCGCTACGGCTTTGGCCAGGCCGTGTCGTGGACCGAGGAAGTCCCGCGCTACATCCTCATCTGGATCTCTTTTCTGGCCGCCGCCTCGTGCGTGCTGCGCCGCGAACATGTCGGCTTCGACGTGCTCTTCAACGCGCTGCCGCGCACTGCGCGCAAAGTGCTCGGCGTTTTTCTCAGCGGCCTGATCTTCCTGTTCGGCTGGGTCGTCTTTCGCTACGGCATCACTTTCGTGCAGGACTTCGGCAGCGACCTGATGGAGACGATCCCGCACACGAATTACTGGTACTACATCGCGATGCCGATTTCCGGCTTCCTGATGATGCTGTTCTCGCTCAAGCTCATCGTCGATGAAATCGTGAAGGGCGATGCCGGCGCCATCGCCGGCTCATCGGTCGAAACGGTCGGCATGTCGGAGGATCGGCAATGATCCTCATCGCACTCGGCCTCGCCTTCATTATTCTTACCGCGGTCGGACTGCCGATCTCGTTCGCCGTCGGCGTGTCGACGGTGATCGCGACGTTTCTGCTTCCCGGCGTCGACAATGCGACGATCGTTCAGCGCATGCTGACGGCGATCAACACATTCCCCCTCCTCGCCGTCATCTTCTTCGTTTTCGCCGGCGTGTTGATGGCGCGCGGCGGTATCGCCCGGCGTCTGGTGCTGATGGCCGAAGTTCTGGTCGGCTGGCTGCCCGGCAGTCTCGCGCAGATCGTTTGCGTCGCGTCGATGTTCTTCGGCGGCGTCACCGGATCGGCCGTCGCCGAAGTGTCCTCGATCGGCGCGATGATGATTCCGGCGATGGAGAAGGACGGTTACAGCCGCCGCTTCGCCACCGCCATCGTGCTGACGGCGGCGACCATGGGCCCGATCATTCCGCCATCGATCGGCATGATCGTGTTCGCGCATGTCGCCGGCAACGTCTCCATCGCCGCGCTGTTCCTCGCCGGCGTCGTTCCCGGGATCCTGATCGGGCTCTCGCTGATGGTGGCGTCGTTCGTGCACGGCAAGCTCTACCATCAGAAGAAGCTGCCGGTGTTGCCGCTGAGGGAAAAAGTCCGCCGCGTGTTCGACGGCCTCGCCGGCGTCTTCACCATGGTGATCATCCTCGGCGGCATCATCTCCGGCGTGTTCACGGCGACCGAAGCTGGCGCAGCCGCGTCGGTCTATGCGCTGTTCCTTACCGTGTTCGTCTACAAGGAAATCAAGATTTCCGAGTTGCCGGAAATCCTCTGGGAATGCTGCCTGACCAACGCCGTCGTCATGCTCCTGATCGCGACGTGCTCGGTCTATTCCTGGATTCTGACCTACGAGAATCTGCCGACCATGCTGGCGGAGAACTTCTTCAACCTCATCGACAGCAAATGGGCGTTCCTGCTCATTCTCAATATCTTCCTGCTGATCGTCGGCATGTTCGTCGACATGACGCCGGCGCTGATCATGCTGGTGCCGATGCTGATTCCGCTGGCGCAGAAATTCGGCATCGACATGGTGCATCTCGGGCTGATCATGGTGATCAACCTTGCCTATGGTCTCACCACCCCTCCGGTCGGCACGGCCTTGTTCGTCGCGCTCAAGGTCGGAAGGATCTCGATGGAGAAGATCATCCCGCCGCTGCTGCCGTTGCTCGCCTGCATGGGCGTGGTGCTCCTTTTCGTCACCTATGTGCCGGAGAGCTATGCCTGGCTGCCGCGCGGGTTGGGCCTGATGAAGTAACAGCAAGCGGCGCGCGCCCGTCATGCGCGCCGCTCGCTTCATTCGCGATAAATTTTGCGACTGGCGGCGCGAAAAATTGGCGCGCTTTCAATGAAAATGCGGTGCCTTCGCCTTCGCGCACGCGTGCGGCGACGACTTGCCTCGATTTTGAGGACAAACCTCACGCAAGTTGCCGCGTGAAATTCAGGCCATGACAAGAGTGGCCGAGGACGATGCGCGCACGCTCAACGGACAATTCATTTCAGTCCAGCGGGCAACAGTCGTGCGTCCAGACAATGCTTGGCGCATGGCGCAACGTCTGAGGTAAAACAATGTCGTTTTCACTTCGCCTGATCGCCGCATCGGTTGCATTGCTCGCAACGTCCGCGGCCTATGCGCAAAGCGGCCCTGCCATGCAGCAATCAATGGGCGGCCCCGTCCGGCAGGGCGGCAGTTGCTGGGTGTCTACCGATAGCCGCGGCTTCGGCTATTGGACGAACTGCCTGGGCGGCCCGGGCGGCGCCTATGCGTCGGCGGTCGCTCCAGAAGCGTCATGGGTCTTTGATGATCCCTATGCGCGCGCCCGCGCCGACGACGCCCTGCACAGTTCCGGCGACGGCGGCGGCGGTGGCGGAAGCGGTGGTGGCGGCGCCGGTGGTGGCGGTGGCGGCGGCGGTGGTGGCGGTGGTGGCGGCGAGGGCTCGGCGCCCTGACGTGTCCGCTTGATCTGACCCGCCGCTTTTAGAGCTCAATCCGTTGGACCTCGACGCCCGCACGGCGTCGAGGGCCAACATTTTGATGTGATATCTCGGATGCCGGCGCTAGCGCAGGCTGACCTTCCACATTCCCAGGCCGATCAGCAGCGCAAGGATGACAATCGCGACGAGGCAACCGAGATTGTCTTTTTTGGCCGCATTGCCATCGTCATCATTGCCATCCTCATCCTCGGTCATCTGCCAGCCTGTCCTTTCCGGTTCGCGGCCATGTTGCGGTCATGATGCGCCGCTAGCAAGCCGCCTCCGATTCAGTCGATAATGTGTGATGTCGCCGCGCGGGCGTTGCGCGCGGCCCGGGTTTTCCATGTTCAAACTGTTCGAACGATCGCTGCAGCCGACCTCGGTGCCGGCGCGACCGGAGCCGCCGGGGCGCCTGTCGGCTTTCTATTGGCATTTCGCGCGCCAGGCGAAAGGGCTGTTCGCGCTCCTGTTCGTGACCGGTTTCATCGTCGCGGTGCTCGATTCGACGATCCCTGTATTCATGGGTCACGTGGTGACACTGGTCACCGCCAGCGATCCGGCGCGCTTGTGGTCGGAGTCCTGGATGCTGCTCGTCAGCATGGCGGCCATCCTGCTCGTCGCAAGACCGCTTGCCGTCACGGCGCAGAACCTTGTCGCCAACCAGGCCATCGCCGCCAACGTCGCCAATCTCATCCGCTGGCAA
>CAZSAW010000194.1:0-3771 GCA_964604745.1 uncultured Hyphomicrobiales bacterium | reverse complement strand
AACATGCGACTCAAGTATCTCGTCTTGATAGCGGTCCCACGCTTCGGGTGTTTTGGGGGCAGGATAGCGACCCGCCCAAATGAGAATTTCGGTCAGAATTTCAAGCGTCATCTTTTGTTTGTCTGTGATTGTGACGTTCGCCTTTTCGCTCAATATTTGAAGATTGTGACCGTTTGGCCCGCTTGGAATTGTGATTTTCTTTTTTGCCAAAATACATTTGAGCACAAGTTCAAGCGACAATGCGGCGTTGAACGAAAACGGGCGAGTGTCTTGCGGAATTTGATTGCTGTTTTGGTAAAGTACCTTTGCTGCGCGGTGGAACGACAATGCTGATCGATGCCACGAAGCGACGTTGGCAGTTTGTGCAGCTTGTGTGTAACCAATTTGCTGTCTAATCGTCTTTCGATCAATCATGAGAAGCGCGCACGTATCAATTTAGCGCTCTCCCAAATTTTTTCGACGCGAACAATATGACGCTAATGTTGCGTCCAGAGTGATGGCGAGTATTCTTTCGGACACCGCCGTCGAGCGCTCCGACAATGAAGCGTCGGTTGATGAGCATGCTTTAGCGTGCGGGTGAGAAATCTTAAGGGAACCTTTGATCTCGATCAACGCCGGCCTGTGCCGCTCTGCGGCATGGTTGCGCGAAATCGGGTTGATGAGGTGTCCTATGCAAGACTGGTCGCAGACCGTTGCGGAGATTTCGGCGCAGATGCGCAATCTGCGCGGCGACGTGCCTGACGTGATGAAGGCGTTCAGCGGCATCGCGCAGGCGGCGCTCGCGCCGAAGGCGCTCGACGGCAAGACCAAGGAGCTGATCGCGCTCGGCATCGCGGTCGCGATCCGCTGCGACGATTGCATCGCCTTCCATGTGAAGGCCGCGCTTCAGCACGGCGCCAGCCGGGCTGAAATCACCGAGACGCTCGGCATGGCGATCTACATGGGGGCGGGGCCGTCGGTCATGTATGCGACGCACGCCCTCGATGCCTTCGAGCATTTCCAGGCACAGAAAAAAGCGGCGCCCGCCAGCGCCGCCTGATTTTTCCTCGTCCTGCGCGGCGGCTTCCGCCGCACCCATCAGGGATTGGAGCCGGCTACCGCCGGCCCGGAAATGAAATCGCTCTTCTTTCCCTGCGCGCGCCAGAAGCGCGCCTGCAGGCGCGGGGCGATAAACCATGCAAGCGGGGCGGCGACAAGAAAGCTGATCGCGATCATCACCGGCAACGCGACCATCGCATTCGCCTGCAGCGGCGTCGCAAGGATCAGCACAAGCCCGGCACCGAAGGCGACGGCCTGCACCATCATGTAGATCATTGCGGCAATCTGGAACCTGGTCGTCACGGTTGCCTCCATGCGTTCCAGAGACAACCCGCGAGGCAGGGCCGCGGTTCCCCGCCTGCGCAGCGCCGCGGCGGCGCTAGTCCGGTTTGAGCGCGGCGCTACGCGGGCACCTTCGCAAACAACTCCGCCGCCGCCACCGGCGGCGTGACGCCGAAGGTCTCATCAAGAATGCGGCCGAGCATCGCCGCGCTTTCCACCGGCTGCTCCGACACCACCTCGCCGTCGCGCGCCTCGGTGACGAAGCGGCGGTTGATCAGCTTGTAGCGCCGCTCGGGCGCCAGCCGCTCCATGATCAGCATGGAGGTGAAGGGCGCGTAGGAATTCGTCGCGGTGAACCAGTTGCCGAGCTCGTAGTCGGACGGAAGCTGCGGCGCGAGATCGAACACATACATTGTGCGCGGGCCGCCCGGCTGTTTCGCGCTCAGCCAGTAATGGCCGTCCTGCTGCGTGAGGCGGAAGGTGCCCATCCCGGTGCGGTGGTCGGTATCGGTGACGAACGGGAAGGGCGTGTCGACGAGGTGCGCGCCGAAGCCGACATCGGCGAGATAGGGGCCTTGCGGCAGATCGACCTTGAGCAGCATGTGCACGCGCGGCCCGAGCGGCGCATCCGGCAGCGACATCCAGCGCACGCGGCCGGTGAGGCCCGTCACCTGGAATCCGATCCTCTCCAGCGCGGCCTTGAACAGCGCGTTCTGCTCGAAGCAATAGCCGCCGCGCCGCCCGTCGAGCATTTTCGCCTGCAGCGAAAGCAGGTCGAGCTTCACCGGCCGGCCGAGCAGGGGGTCGAGCCCCTCGAAGGGGATGGCGTCCACATGCGCAGCGTGCAGGCGCGACAGCGTGTCGAGATCGGGCCGGACCGCGCCGGAGACGCCGATCCGCGCCAGATAATCGTCGAGCCGAAACGCGTCCGCCATCGGCCGTTCCCCCCCTCGCTGCGCCGCGCGGCCGGTGCGCCCGCTCTCGCCGCGTGCCCGTCCGGTACACCGGGCGGTGAATTTACAACCGTTGCCAGGCGGGCTCGAATAAAAGCGCGTTTACGGCGAAACGCCGTGGGCGCTGGTAAGATCGTGCTGTGCCCGCCGATTCCGGATCAGGACCATGCCGACCCCGCCCAGCAAAGCCAATCCCCTGCAGATTGCGGCGATGATAGGCGCGGCCCTCGTGGCCTGCGCCGTGATCGCCTATTCCTTCCTCACCGGCTCGACGGGCAGCCCGTTCTGAGGCGCTCGCACCACAGCCCCGCCAAAAGCCACGAAATTGCGGGAATCGCGGGCGAAAAGGATGGAATCGGCCGCGCCGGCGGGGGTATCCTTGCGTGCCTTGGGGATGATCCGGCATTCGAATCGGTGACGACATGAGATCCTTGACCTTGTGCCTGTTCCTGACCGTGGCTGCGCTTGCGCCGGCCGGTATGGCCTGCGCGCAGGATTCCAGCACCAGCCCGTTCCGTTTCGGCTTCAGCGCGGGCCCCACCAATGCGCCGTTCGGCAGCGCGTTCTCGGCCACCGGCCGGCCGGACGCGCAGAACCCGATCTATGCCGATCCGCTTTCCTACGACCGCGCCAACGCCAAGGATTCGGGCGACGGCCCGAAGCTTGGACCGGAGGGCAGCGGCACGCCGATGTCGCGCGGCGGCGTCAACGACACGCTGACCGGCTATCACGTCAATGGCGGGCTGTTTGCCAATCCCGCGCCGGCGCCGTCGAAGGACGGCAAGGCCAAGGCCGGCAAGGCGCAGACGGCCAAGTCGGAAACCGCAAAGCCGGAAACCGCAAAGTCGGAAACCGCAAAGCCGCAGGGCACCAAGCCGCAGATCGCCGACAAGGCGCAGTAAGCCCCGACAAAAAAGCCGCGGCAGAGGCGCCGCGGCTTTATCGATTCCTGTCGTCCCGAAATCAGAACGCCGTCGGCACCATGCCGCCGTCGATCAGCAGATTCTGGCCGGTGATGTAGCCGGCCTGGTTTGAGCACAGGAACGCGCAGGCGGCGCCGAATTCCGCCGGCGTGCCGAAGCGCTTCGCCGGAATGGTCGCAAGCCGCGCATTCTGCGCCTGCTCGATGGTGACGTTCTGCTTCTTGGCGTTGGCTTCCATGTTGGCGCGCAGGCGGTCGGTGTCGAAGGCGCCGGGCTGGATCGAATTGATCGTCACGTTTGAGGCCGCGACCGTGCGCGCGACGCCGGCGAGAAACGAGGTGAGTCCGGCGCGCGCGCCGGAGGAGAGATCGAGGCCGGGGATCGGCATCTTCACCGAGCTCGAGGTGATGTTGACGATACGGCCGAATTTCCGCGTCACCATCGGATCGATGGCGCGCCGGATGAGCTCGATCGCCACGACCATGTTGGCGATCACGCCGTCGATGATCTTCTGCCGGTCGAGTTCGCGGAAGTCGCGGAACGGGGGACCGGCATTGTTGTTGACGAGGATGTCG
>CAZSAW010000193.1:0-6517 GCA_964604745.1 uncultured Hyphomicrobiales bacterium | reverse complement strand
CAACTGACGAAGGGAAGCTACGCCTACGTCGTCGGCATGCAGGGCCGGTTGCTGGCGCAGGCCGGAATGAAGAACGGTACTATCGGCACGGATCTGTCGCATCTGCCGCAGGTATCGGCGTTGCTCAAGGGCACCGGATCGGTCTCGATGGGGCGCGATCTCGGCGATACGCGGGTGTTCGCCGCCGGCGTGCGGACGCTGCGGATGAACTGGTATGTGTTCGTCGAGCAGCCGCTGACGCAGGCGCTCGAGCCGGTCTATAGCCTGTTGGGGCGCATCGCCACCCTGCTCGGCTTTTCGCTCGTCATCGCCGTCGCCGCCGGCATTTTCCTCGCGCGGCAGATGGTCGTTCCCATCCGCGCGCTGCAGACCGGCGCCGCGCGGCTGAGCCAGAACGATTTCGCCCACCGCATTGAAGTGCGCACCGGCGACGAGATCGAGGAACTTGCCGACCAATTCAATCACATGGCCGAGCAGCTCGACGAATCCTATTCGCGGCTGGAGCAGAAGGTCACCGAGCGCACGCGCGACCTCGAACAGAAGACGCGCGAACTGGCCATCGCCAGCGAGCACAAGTCGCAATTCTTCGCCAATATGAGCCACGAATTGCGCACGCCGCTCAACGCCGTGCTCGGCTATTCCGAACTCCTCGTGGACGGGCTCTACGGTAAGCTGCCGGACAAGGCGCTCGAAGTGCTTGAACGCATCCAGAGCAACGGCAAGCACCTGCTCGGCCTCATCAACGACGTGCTCGACATTTCCAAGATCGAGGCCGGCCAGCTCACGCTCAAGACCGAAGACTATTCGATGAAGACGCTGGTGCAATCGGTGATCGCCGCGACCGGCTCGCTCGCCCAGAACAAGGGCCTCGCGGTGACGGCCCATATCGGCGACGATCTTCCCGTCGGGCATGGCGACGAACGCCGGCTGACGCAGGTCCTGCTCAATATTGTCGGCAATGCCATCAAGTTCACCGATCAGGGTACGATCGACGTGAGCGCCAAGGCGAGCGACGGACAATTCCACATCGCCGTGCACGACACCGGCCCAGGCATCGCGCCGGAATATCGCGACAAGATTTTCGAGGAATTCCAGCAGGTCGATAACAGCTCGACCCGCCAGAAGGGCGGCACCGGACTGGGACTGTCGATCGCGAAACGCATCGTCAATCTGCACGGGGGCGACATCAGCGTGGAATCCGAGCTTGGCACCGGCTCGACGTTTCACGTCGTCTTTCCCGTGCGCGCCCCCGAACAGAGGCCGGCATCATGAGCAAGCGCATTCTCGTGATCGAGGACACGGAGGATAACCGCCGCATCGTCCGCGACCTTCTGACCAATGCCGGCTTCGAGCTGATCGAGGCCTGCGACGGCGAAAGCGGTATCGCCATGGCGGCGGAGCATCAACCGGACCTGATCCTGATGGACATCCAGCTGCCGCTGGTGAACGGCTACGACGCCACCCGCCGCATCAAGGACAATCCGGCGACGCGGCATATTCCCGTCATCGCCGTGACGTCCTATGCTCTCTCCGGCGATGAAGCCAAGGCGACAGCCGCCGGCTGCGACGGATACATTGCCAAACCCTTCAGCCCGCGCAGCCTGCTTGCCAAGGTGCGCGAATTTCTCGGCTGAGAACGAGGGATCAGGTCATTGCGAACCCCGCCGCGGATTCTGGTCGTCGACGACGTTCCGGCGAATATCGACATCGTGCGCGCGCGTCTTGAATCGCAGGGCTACGAGGTCATCACCGCCGCCGATGGCGAGGAGGCGCTCGCGCAGGCGAAAACGGCCGAACCCGATCTTGTCCTGCTCGACATCATGATGCCGAAGCTCGACGGCATTTCCGTGCTCAGGCAGCTCAAGCAGGACGCCAAGCAATTCGTGCCGATCATCCTGCTCACCGCCAAGGCCGACGTGCGCGACGTGATCGCCGGCTTCGATGCCGGCGGCGACGACTATCTCACCAAGCCGTTCGACCAAGGCGCACTGGTCGCGCGCGTGCGCTCCATGCTGCGCATCAAGGAATTGCACGATCTCGTTCAGGCGCAGACGGAGAAGCTTTCCGAACAGGCCGAACAGCTCGCATCATGGAATCGGGCGCTCGAGGAGCGTGTGGCCGAGCAATTGAAGGAGATCGAGCGCGCCAACCGCCTGCGCCGGTTCCTGGCGCCGCCGGTCGCCGACATGATCGCCTCCGCCGACGGTCACGACAGCCTCCTGCAAAGCCACCGCCGCGAAATCACGGCGATGTTCTGCGACCTGCGCGGCTTCACGCCGTTCACGGACAACACCGAGCCGGAGGAAGTGCTGGCCGTTCTCGGCGAATATCACCGCACGCTCGGCGAATTGATCGACCGATACGAGGGAACGCTGGAGCGGTTCGCCGGCGACGGCATTCTTACGCTGTTCAACGATCCGGTGCCCTGCGAGGATCATGCCGAACGCGCGGTGCGGCTCGCTCTCGACATGCGCGACTCCGTCGGCCGTCTGACCGAAAACTGGCGCAAGCGCGGACACAATCTCGGCTTCGGCATCGGCATCGCCGTCGGCTTCGCGACACTCGGCCAGATCGGTTTCGAGCGGCGGCGCGAATATGCGGCGATCGGCAGCGTCACAAACCTCGCATCGCGCCTGTGCGATACTGCCGAGACGAACCAGATCCTCGTCAGCCAGCGCGCCTTCGGACTGGTCGAGGCGAGTGTCGAGGCGCGCCCGCTCGGGAATCTGACGCTGAAGGGCTTCAACCGCCCCATGCCGGCCTTCGCCATCGAGCGCTGGAACGGCAAGGCGAAGGCAAAGTGATCATGCCGCTGTCGAAACGCATTGCGAGGAATGCCGGTGAGCCTGTAACGTCACCGGCAAAGGCCGCTTCCGCGGGGGGAAGAATGAAAGGCGTGTCTCAGAAGAAGTTCCGTGCGTTGCCGGCCGCCATCGGGCTTTGCCTCGCGTGGCAGGCCGCCCCTGCGCTTGCGGCCGATACACCGCCTCCCGGCAGCCTGACCGTCACCGTCGCCCGCGCCAAGCGCGCCTGTTTCACCGACACGTTCCGCGTCACCGGCCTGATCGTTCCGCGCGAGGAAGTGCTCGTCCGGCCCGAGAACGAGGGAATGCAGATCGTGCAAATCACGGTCGACGACGGCGCGACCGTGACCAAGGGCCAGACGCTGGCGCGGCTCGCCGCGCCCGACATGCAGCCCACCGCGCTCGGCGCCAACCGCCCGACCGGCAACGTGACGGCGCCGGCCGAAGGTGTCGTCGTGGTGCCGCGTTCGACCATCGTCGGCATCATGGCCTCGGAGCGCGGCGAACCTTTGTTCCGCATCATCACGCGCGGCGAGATGGAATTGCTCGCCGACGTGCCGGCGCGCCGGCTCACGGCGATGGCGCCCGGCCAGCTGGCCCGCGTCGAAGTGGTCGGTGTCGGCGAGGTGCCGGGCCGCGTGCGCCTCGTGCTGCCGCAGACCGATCCGATGACGCAGCTCGGCCAGGCCTACATCCTGCTTGCGCGCGATCCGCGTTTGCGGATCGGTGGCTTCGCCCGCGCCGCGATCGACGCCGGCACGAGCTGCGGCCCGACCGTTCCCATCTCCGCCGTGCTGTATGGCTCGGACGGCGCCGTGGTGCAGGTGGTGCGCGACGACCGCGTCGAGACGCGGCGCGTGCGCGTCGGCCTCCTCTCGGGCGAGAGCGCGGAAATCCGCGAGGGCCTGAACGAGAACGATCTCGTCATCGCGCGCGCCGGCGCGTTCCTGCGCGAGGGGGATCCGGTCAAGCCGATCCCGGTCGAGCAGTCGCCGATCGCGGCGAAATAAATCCCTGCGCGGCGCGTAACGACGCCGTGCGCGCTTCCGAGTCTCAGAACAGGCGGTAGCCGTAGCCCGGCCGATACGGACGGTAAGGCCGGTAATAAACCGGGCCCTCGTCATGATGACGCCGGCGCGCGGCGGCCTTCGGCTTCTTCGGCGAGGGCGCGGGCTTCGCCACCTGCGGCGCTTCGCCGGTTTCCGTCACCGTCACCGTGATCGGCTCGGAATAAACGGGCGGGTCGTGCGGCACATGGTTCTCGTCACCGAGCAGCAATTGCAGCGTGTGCTTGCCGAGCGGCAGATTGACCTGCGCCTCGGTCTGACCCGCGCCGAAATGCAGATGGTTGAAGTCGGCCGGGATCGGCTCGTCGAGCGGCGGCAGTTTCGTGTCGATGAGAAGATGATGATGTCCCGTGTTCGGCCGTTCGACACCGGCGGGCGCGACACCCATGCCGATCAGGCCAAAGCGGATCGTCGTTTTCTGCGCCACCGTATCGCCGTCCTTGGGATAGACGAAATAGACCTTGGCATCCTTCGGCGAGGGCTTGCGGCCCGCGGCAGGCGCCGCGCTTGGCGCACCCGCTGACGGCGCTCCGGCGGCGGCAACACGCACATGGATGCGCTCGGACATGACCGGCGGCGAATGCGGAATGTGATCCTTGTCGCCCATCAAAAGTTGCAGCGTGTGCTCGCCCGGCGTCAGGGTGATCTCGGCTTCGGTCTGACCGGCGCCGAAATGCAGGTAGTTGAAGTCGCTCGGAATGGGCTGATCGAGCGGCGGCAATTCCGCATCGACGATGAGATGATGGTGGCCGGAATTCTTGATGTCGGCGCCGGCGGGCGCGACACCCATATTGCGCAGGCCGAAGTGGATGACGCTCTTGGCGGGAATGGTCGCGCCGTCCTTCAGATCGGCAAAATAGACGGCGGCGCCGGCCGGCGCCGGTGTCGGCCCGCCTTTCGCCTGCGCAGCCGCGCGATCGCAGGAGAAGGCGCCGGCGATCAGGACTGATGTGAGCGCGAACGCAAAGAGAGCCATCTTGCGCATGGTCGTCATCCTCCGGCGAGCCCCCGAGACGAGGATACCCGTTCCACAGTCTTCTACTAGCCTGTTAGACGCGGCAAAGGGGCCGGCGGTTCACCGTGCGACGGGAAGAGCCGACCAGCCGGCAAACCGCGCGCGGCCCTGAAGCCGCTCCTCGAGCCGGATCAGTTCGTTCCATTTTACCGTCCGTTCGCCGCGCGCGATCGAGCCAACCTTGATCTGGCCCGCATTCCAGCCGACGGCGAGATGGTCGATCGTCATGTCCTCCGTTTCGCCCGAACGCGCCGAGACGATGGCCGACATCTTCGCCGCGCGCGCAGCACTGAGCGCCGCGAGCGTCTGCGTCACCGTGCCGATCTGATTGGGCTTGATCAGCGCGCAGGTCACGAGCCCATCCTTTGCCGCCTGCGTGATGCGCGCGGCGTCGGTCACGAGCAGATCGTCGCCGACGACCTGCACGCGCTCGCGCACGGCTTGCGTGAACCGGCGGAAGCCTTCGGCATCGTCCTCGGCAAAGGGGTCCTCGATCGACAGGATCGGATAGCGGTCGACCCACGACAGCAGCAGCTCGCCGAGGCCATCACGATCGAGTTCGCGCTTTTCCAAGCCGAGCGTATAGCGTCCCTGCCGGCCGAATTCGGACGCGGCAATGTCGAGCGCGATATGCACGTCCTTGCCCGGGACGAGACGCGCCGCTTCGATCGCCTTGACGAGCAGGTCGAGCGCCTCCTCGTTGGTGGAGAAATTCGGCCACCAGCCGCCCTCGTCGGCGACGCCCTGCATGCGCCCGCTGTCGCGCAGAAGCCGGCCGGCGGCATGATAGACTTCCGCCGTGCGGTCGAGCGCCTCGGCAAAGCTTCCCGCCGACGGGCACATGACGAGAAAGTCCTGCACATCGACGCGGCGTCCGGCATGCGCGCCGCCGCCGAAAATCTGGATCTCCGGCAGCGGAATACTGACGCTGCGCTCGCGCGCAAGATAGGCGTAGAGCGGCAGGCGCGCGGCGGCAGCGGCCGCATGCAGCACCGCCATCGAGACGGCGATCACGGCATTGCCGCCGAGGCGCGCCTTGTTCGGCGTGCCGTCGAGCGCGATCAGCGTTTCATCGATCGCTGTCTGGTCCGTCACCTCGAGTCCGCGCAACGCCTGCGCGATCTCGCCGTTGACGTTGGCAACCGCGCGCCGCACATCCATGCCGCCGAGCGCGGGGCCGCCGTCACGTAGATCCGCGGCCTCGCCCGATCCCATCGACGCGCCGGCGGGGGCAATGGCGCGGCCGATATCGCCGCCCTCGACAATTACTTCGGCTTCGACCGTCGGACGCGCGCGCGAATCCCACACGCGGCGGCCGATGACGTTTGCAATCTTGGTCATGTCAGTTCGATTCCAGTGCGAGAGTTGCGGCCCAGCGCGCGCGGACATCGGCAAGGCGCGAGGGTGCTTTCCTGATGAGAGGAATGGCGGTGGCACGCACGCGCTCGCGGTCGGATTCGGCGGTGATGTATTCGACCGGCGACTTTCCATCGACCCGCGCCAGCAGCAGGGCGGGCAGCAGCGCGGCCGCGCGGCTTTCGACCGCATCCGGCTCCTCCCAGGTCACGCCGGCGAGATAGGCGTCGCGCAAGGCGGCGAAACCGACGGACAGATCGCGCGAAGCCGTCGGC
>CAZSAW010000192.1:0-1896 GCA_964604745.1 uncultured Hyphomicrobiales bacterium | reverse complement strand
CGTGCCGCTGTCGCAATCGGTCATGCTCGACGCCTACACGATCGAGGAACGCGGCCAGGCGATGGGCATCTGGGGCACCGGCATCATGCTCGGGCCGATCATGGGGCCGACGCTCGGCGCATGGATCACGGACAATTATTCCTGGCATTGGGTCTTTCTCATCAACCTGCCGGTCGGCATCATCACCGTCATCGGCCTCGTCCTGTTCATGGACGAAACCGAGCCGAAATCGCATTTGCGCTTCGACTGGTTCGGCTTCATCGCGCTCGCCATCGGCATCGGCTCGCTGCAGGTGATGCTCGACCGCGGCGAGCAGCTCGGCTGGTTCGGTTCGGCGGAAATCGTGATCGAAACAATCATCGCCGCCGCCGGATTCTATTATTTCTTCGCCCACTCGCTCACGACGCTGCAGCCCTTCGTGCGATTCCAGATCTTCAACGACCGCAACTATGTCGGCGGCTGTCTGTTCATGATCGTGATCGGCTTTGGCCTGTTCGGCACGATGGCGCTGGTGACGCCGTTCATGCAGAACGTCATGGGCTATCCGATCCTGACCGCCGGCGAATTGCTCGCCTCGCGCGGCGTCGGAACGCTGGTCGCCATGCTCACGGTCGGGCGGCTGATGCAGCTCATTCAGCCGCGCTATCTCGTGCTCACGGGACTTCTGGCGACGGCCTATGCGCTCGACGCGATGACGAGCTTCACCGACCAGACCGCGCCGCACACGATCGTCCTCTACAGCATCGTGCAGGGGATGGGTCTCGGCCTCGTCTTCGTGCCGCTGAACACCGTGGCCTTTTCCTCGCTGCCGAGCCATCTGCGCACGGACGGAACGGCGATCCTTACGCTTATCCGCAATTTCGGCTCCTCGGTCGCCATCTCGCTGGTCATCGCCAATCTTTCGGAAAAGACCAACCTGATGCACGCCTACCTGACCGAGCACATCACGCCGTTCAACGACGCCCTGAAAATGCCGGATGTTGCACGCGCGCTCGATCTGGCGACCGACACCGGCCGCGCGATCCTCGACGGAATCATCACGCAGCAGGCGTCGATCATCGCCTATGCCAACGATTTCCGGCTGCTGACCATCCTCACGCTATGCGCGCTTCCGCTCGTGCTTTTTATCGGCTCGATGCCACGGCGGAAAAAGCAGAAGGACGAAGAAGCGGTCGTGTTCGATTGATCCGAAATGTCATGGCCGGGCCTGTCTCGGCCATCTCGACCGGACAGCCCTGCCCTCGCAAACGGGATGCCCGGCACAAGGCCGGACATGACGAACGGAACCGCATTGAGCCGGCCCGGCTCTATCGCAAAAATTCCTTCCGCACTTTTTCCGTATGCGCGCCGAGTGCAGGAATCGCGCCGTAACGCCGCTCGCCGCCATCGCGCATGGGCGCAGGCGCGGGCGTCGAGACCGGCCCGCTCGGCGCATCGACGGTGATGCGGCGCAGATGCGGGTGGCCTGACAGGATTTCCCAGTCGCTGACGCGGCCGAAGGCGATGTCCGCGCCCTGCAGCGTCTCGGTCAGCGCGCCGGCGTCGTGGCGTGTGAAGGCAGCAGCAACGATCGCGTCGGTCTCGGCGCGATTGGCGACACGCTTCGGATTGGTCGCAAAACGCGGATCGGCGCCGAGCGAAGGATCGCCGAGCACCCGTTCCGCCAGCACGCGCCATTCGCGATCGTTCTGGATGGCGACGAGAATATCCGCGCCGTCCTTGGTCTTGAACACGCCATAGGGCGCGATGCCGGCATGCGCGAGGCCGATGCGCTTGAACGGCTGACCGCCCTCGCCGTGCAGCAGCGGCACCGTCATCCATTCGGCCATCGCATCGAACAACGAGACGCTGATGGCCGCGCCTTCGCCCGTGCGCTGGCGCACGATCAGCGCCTCG
>CAZSAW010000191.1:0-22189 GCA_964604745.1 uncultured Hyphomicrobiales bacterium | reverse complement strand
GCCTGCTCGCCGCCCATTACCGAGATGCGCGCGTTCGGCCAGGTGAACAGGAAGCGCGGGCCGTAAGCGCGCCCGCACATGCCGTAATTGCCGGCGCCGTAGGAGCCGCCGACGATCACGGTGATCTTCGGTACCTGCGCGCAGGCCACCGCCGTCACCATCTTGGCGCCGTCCTTGGCGATGCCGCCGGCTTCGTAGTCGCGCCCGACCATGAAGCCGACGATGTTCTGCAAAAACAAGAGCGGAATGCGGCGCTGGCAGCACAGCTCGACGAAGTGCGCGGCCTTGAGCGCGCTTTCCGAGAACAGGATGCCGTTATTGCCGAGAATGCCGACCGGCATGCCGTGCAGATGCGCAAAGCCGGTGACCAGCGTGGTGCCGTACAAAGCCTTGAACTCGTCGAACTCGGAACCGTCGACCAGCCGCGCGATCACCTCGCGCACGTCGTATTGCTTCTTCAGATCGACCGGCACCAGGCCCTCGAGCTCGGCTGCGTCGTATTTCGGCTCCCGCGAGCCAATCAGCGGGATGTCGACCTGCTTCTTCGTGTTCAGATTGGCGATGATGCGGCGCACGATCGACAGCGCATGATTGTCGTCCGCGGCATAGTGATCGGCGACGCCGGACTTGCGCGCATGCACGTCGGCACCGCCGAGATCCTCCGCCGACACGACCTCGCCCGTCGCCGCCTTCACCAGCGGCGGACCGCCGAGAAAGATCGTGCCCTGTTTGCGCACGATGACGGTCTCATCTGACATCGCTGGCACATAAGCGCCGCCCGCCGTGCATGAGCCCATAACGCAGGCGATCTGCGGAATGCCGAGCGCGGACAACGTCGCCTGATTGTAGAAGATGCGGCCGAAATGATCGCGGTCGGGAAAAACATCGGTCCAGTGCGGCAGGTTCGCACCGCCGGAATCGACCAGATAGATGCACGGCAGCCTGTTCTCGCGCGCGATCTCCTGCGCGCGGACATGCTTCTTCACGGTCATCGGATAATAGGTGCCGCCCTTGATCGTGGAATCGTTGCATACGATCACGCATTCGCGGCCCTCGATGCGGCCGATCCCGGTGATGATCCCGGCGGCGTGGATGGCATCCTCGTACATGCCGAAGGCGGCGAGCGGCGACAGCTCCAGAAACGGCGAGCCAGGGTCGATCAAAGCCATCACGCGATCGCGCGGCAGCAATTTGCCGCGCGCGGTATGGCGTTCCCGCGCCTTTTCCGAACCGCCGAGCGCGGCCTGCGCGCGCCGCTCGTGCAACTCGTCGGCAAGCCCCTGCCAGAGCCCGACATTGCTGCGGAAATCCCTGCCGGCCCTGTCGACGGCGGAGGCGATCTGCATGTGCTTCCCCGATTCCCTTGCCCGCGCCACTATGGCAAGCGAGCCCCGTATTGGAAATATCAGGAGCCTTGCATGATCACCCGCTTTCCAGGCCTCGCGCCGAACCGCAGCCGCGCCGTCACCTATGGTGACCTCGTCTTCACGGTCGCAGTCACGCCCGGCGATGAAGCAACCATTTACGAACAGACGAAAAGTGCGTTGCGTCGGATCGACGAGAGCCTCGCAATGTGTGGCAGCGACAAGAGCCGCATTCTTCAGGCCACGATTTTCATCGCTGACATCAAGCGCAAGACGGACATGGATCGCGCGTGGGACGAATGGGTCGATTTCTGCAATGCCCCGCAGCGCGCCTGCCTCGGGGTCGCGCTTCAGGATCCGCATCTGGTCGAGATTGTTGTCGTTGCGGCAAAGCAACCCGCCAACGCGTGATGGAACGGCCATCCATCTGAACGGTTATTAATGGAACATCACATCTTGGCGCTCGCGCGCCGCGATTTTGTGCGTGTCGGAACCATGCCGCTCCCCTGACGTTCACGGTGCAACAGACATTGTCGCGTTTGCGAACGATGTCGCTCGCACGAGGGAAACCAGAGGAGACACGACATGAAGAACAGGTTGCTGATTTCCGCCGCGGCCATCGCTCTTATTGCTGGAGCGGGCGTCGCTTCCGCGCAGGGACAGATGCATCAGGGCGGCCAGGGTGGCGCGCAGATGCAGTCTCCGGGCGCGTCGGGTTCGCACGGCGGTTCCGCCGGCTCGATGACGTCGCCGGGTGCCCGTAGCGGTACGACCGGCTCAGGCGTTTCCGACGACAGCAAGGCTCCGGGCGCAGCCAACGAGAAGATGGAAAACCGTGGCAAGGCGGCGCAGACACCGTTGCGCGGCGAGAAGGCCGGCACCACGGGTCAGAATATCCGCGAAAACGATCACATGAAATCGTCGCGCGACAATGAACGCTCCAAGAGCACGACGGGTCAGGGCTCGTCGGAATCGACCAAGAGCGGCCGCGACGAGATGCGTAACCGGTCCGACAAGTCCGACATGAAGTCGCGCAGCGAAACCAAGGCTTCGACCACAACCGGTCAGGGTGCGGCCAGCTCGCGCGGTGCGGCTAATCTGTCGACCGAGCAACGCACGAAGATCACCACCACCATCCGCAGCCACAAAACCGAATATCACCCGGTCGAGCACGTGAACTTCTCGATTTCAATCGGCACGCGGGTCCCGCGCAGTGGCGTGACGCTCTATACGCTGCCGGCGACCGTTGTCGAAGTCTATCCGGCATGGCGCGGCTACAAGTTCATTCTCGTCGGCGACCAGATCGTCGTGATCGATCCGGGCACCTACGAAATCGTGGCGGTGCTGGAGGCATAAACCCCCTCAAGCCATGCAACGATGGAAGGGCGGCCTGCATGGCCGCCCTTTCTCATGTGCCCCGTCATGTCCCATGCTAACCGGATGCCGAAGCGCTTCTATTCCCGACGCGGGGAAGTCAGCGCAGGTCTGTTGGTCTGGCGCCACCGCGCCAGCCCTGAATATCTGCTCGCCCATCCCGGCGGCCCCTATTGGGCGCATAAGGACGACGGCGCCTGGACCATCCCCAAGGGCGCGACGATGGCGGGCGACGATCTTCTCGCGACGGCGCGACGGGAATTCCAGGAAGAGACGGGACTGACCATCGAAGGCGACGTGACGTCACTCGGCATGGTCAAGCAAACGAGCGGCAAGGTGGTGCACGCCTTTGCGATCGAGGGCGATCTCGATCTCTCCGCCTGCCAGAGCAATCACTTCGAGATGGAATGGCCGCCGCGCTCGGGGCGAAGACAGACCTTTCCCGAAATCGACCGCGTCGCCTATTTTACCTATCCGCAGGCGCGTACGAAGATCATTGCCTATCAGCGCCCGCTGATCGACGACCTGCATAAAAAACTCGGCGGCGCCTAGCACCGCCGAGTCTGCGTGTGTGCTTTTTCGGCTCGCGCGTCAGGTACGCACCTCCTGCCGCTGGAACGCGACATAGCTCGCGGCAAAGAGCACGATGCTGCCGGCGATCAGGCCGACCGCCTGCGGCCAGGCGATGAGGATGCTCTGGCCGAGCGGCAGCGGAGTGCCGACGACGGCGCCTTCGAGCTGCTCGAGATAGATCGGCCCGAGCGCGCGGGTCGAGGGCGACAACAGCGCCAGCACGATCTCGCCGAACAGGTGGCTCGGCGACAGCCGTTGCAGAACCTGCTCCCACTCGATCGTGTCCGGCGTCGGCAGCCCGAGCATGGCGTAACGCGGATCGGGCGGGGAAATGGCCTGCGCGATGGCCGGTGCCAGCATCGGCCACAGCACCGTCAGAAACAGCCACACGCCGAGCGCGACCAGCGCCGCCGTCGCCGGGGAGCGGAAGATCACCGACAGCAGCATCGCCAGCGCCAGCCACACGCCTGCATAGGCGACCGCCATCAGGAGGAAGATCAGCGAGTGCGCGATCTCCTCGCCGCTCGGCGGAATGCCGAGGAAGAGAAGACCGAGGCCGAGCACGAGCAGCCAGAGCGCGGTCAGGCTGATCGCGAGCGTCGTCAGTCCGGCGAGGAATTTTCCGAATAGCAGCGCATCGCGATAGATCGGCTGCGCCAGAAGTCGCGGCAGCGTGCGGCGGTTATGCTCGCCGTTCACCGCGTCGAAGCCGAGACCGATCGCCATCAGCGGCAGCAGGAAGCCGAGAATGGCGACAAAGGACGGCAGCGGCGACCGCGATGTCGTGAACAGGCTGAGCAGTAGGAACGGGTCCTCCTGGGTCGTCGCCCGCAATTGCTGGATCGCGGTATAAAGCGCCGCGACCGCCGTGAGCACCACGAGCCATTCCAGCACGCGCATGCGCGCGCTGGAGAGATGGTCGGAGACTTCCTTGAGGAAGACGGCGCTCAGTCCCTGGAAGGGCGATCCTTCACGCCGCATGACGCACCCCCTCGTTCTGGCGCGACTTATCGGAGAAGTAGCGCGTGTAGATCGCCTCAAGGCTCGGTTCGTCGACCGACAATTGCCGCAATGACCCGTTGGCGCTGACCACGGCGCGCGCCGCGTCGGGCCGCACGTCGTGATCGGCAAGGAGCCGGTAGCGGTTCGGCGCCACCTGCTCGACGGCGGTGACACCGGGGATCGCCTTCATGCGCTTTTCCATGTCGGCCCCCTGCACTTCCGCTTCGACCTCGACCGCGAAGGCGCCGCCGAGCACCTGACGCGAGAGTTCGGGCACGCTGCCCATGAGGGCAATGCGGCCGGCCGAGAACAGCGCGACACGGTCGCAGATGCGCTGCACCTGATCGAGCATGTGTGAGGACAGGAGCACGGTCACGTTCTCGCGCTTCAATTCGCGGATGAGGTCGAGGAATTCGACCGTCGATTGCGGATCGAGGCCCGATGTCGGTTCGTCGAGGATCGCGATCTGGGCCTGCTTCATGATGATTTCGGCAAGGCCGAGCCGCTGTCGCATACCGCGCGAGAAGGTCGCGACACGCTTGTTGGCAACGTCGCTCAGCCGCACGCGCGCGAGCGCGGCAGCGATCCGCCGCGCCCGTTCGTCGGACGAGAATCCCATCAGCCGACCGGTATAGGCGAGGTTCTCGGTCGCGGTGAGATTGTCATAGAAGCCGACCTGATCGGGCAGATAGCCCACGCCGCGCTTGACAGCGAGCGGCTCGCGCACCGGATCGCGTCCGAGCACGCGCACGCTGCCGTCCGACACGTCGGTCAGGCCGAGCATCATGAGGATGGTCGTGGTTTTGCCGGCGCCGTTCGGCCCGAGGAGGCCGAATATCTCGCCCTGCCCCACGGCGAAACTGATGCCGTCGACGACAGCCGTTCCGCCGTAGCGTTTGGTGAGACCTTGCGCCGTGATGACGGGATCGTTCATCGGCGACCGAACCTTGCGACCGCGCCCACCATGATGAGCAGCGCTGCGCCGATGATGCCGGCACCCGCCATGCCCCACCTGGTCGAGGTCGAAACGGTGACGCGGAATTGCTGCGAGGCGTTCTCGCCGCGCGAGGCGGCGCGCAGCGTCGCCATGTAGTCGCCGGCGATCGACTTCGCCGTGGGCGTGATCAGCGCCTGCACCTCCTTCTGCTCTCCGGGGGCGAGTGCCTCGATGGTTTTCGGCTCGAAGGCGACTTTCCAGCCGCTCGGCGCGGTGCCCGACAATTCGATGCCGTCGGCGGGCGCGGTGCCTTCGTTAGAAACGGTCACCGGCACCGTCGACTGCTCGCCGGCGGTGGCCTGCGCGCTGACGAGCCCTTCACGGCCGGACATGCGCAGCAGCGGCTGTCCGACGATCTCAAGCGCGAGATCGGTCTTCGCCGTGGCGTCCTGCGCATTCACCGTCACCGATACCGGGTAGCGGCCGGCGCCGATCGTCGACGGCGGGCGCACCTTCAGCTTGATGTCCTTGGACTGGCCGGCCTCGATCGGGATCGAGCTCAGTTCCTGCGTGCCGTAGGATTCCGTGAACGAAGTCTCGAAATTGCGCGGCGCCTGCGCGGCAAAGCTCGCCGTCAGCGCGCGGCCGGAATCGTTCTTGATCGTGAGCTGATATTCGAAGCTCGACTTCGCGCTGCCGCGCAGAGCCGGCAACTTCGATTCAACCGTGAGCTTCGCCGGCAATTCCTTGGCGAGCGACACGTTGATCGGCAGGGTGACGTGATCGTTCTGCCCGTCCGCCTTGATCGTGACGGTTTGCCCCGAAAGATCGGCATTCTTCGGGATGTCGAGGCGCAATTGCAGCGACACGCTCTGGTCGGTCGCCGGCATGGCGGCCGCGACCGGTTGGCCGCCGCCGAGCAGCGTCGCCGTCCAGCCCTGCGGAACGCCCGAGACCGTCAGTGCATAACGGTCCGGGGCGAGCCCGTAATTCTGCAACCGCAGCGGGATGGTCGAGGTCGAGCCCGGCTGAACCGAGACGGCGGGATAGTCGGTCAGAAGATAGAGGCCTTTGACGTCGCGCGGGGCGTCGGCCTGGGCAGCGCTTCCGAGAGCAAAAATGATCGGAAGCGCGGCGAGAAATGGCGCTCGCATGGTGGCATCTCCCTACAGAAGATATTGGTCTGTGTAAGAAGCCGCCCCCGGTTCCGCGGGAAAGCCCAACCGGGGCCGACCTTTGGAATGGTCGTTATTTTCCGGAATCGTGAAAAAATCTAGGCAAAAATTGGATGAGGGACGATTGTTGTTCAATCGAACGTGACTTCCCCCACCACAGGCAGGTGATCGGAGACGAGCCGGCCCCTGGGCTCGGTCCATGTGCGCTGCAGCGCCCGGGCCGGGCGGCAATAAATCCGGTCGAGCCGCAGGATCGGGCACCATGAGGGAAAGGTGCGATGCCGCGACCGGCCTGGCAGCGCCCGGGCAAGGACCGAGCGGACGGAGCCCGGCCAGAACCAGTCGTTGAAATCGCCGAGCACGACGAAGCGCGAGGCCGTGCCGATCATGTCCAGCAGGAGCCGGGCCTGTTCCCGCCGCTCCCGGATGCTGAGACCCAGATGCGTGGCAATCACGCAGAGGTCGCCATACGGCGTCTCCACCATCGCACGGATGGCGCGGCGCGGCTCGAACTCGCCGAAGGAAATGTCGCGGACCTCCGTGTGGCGCAGCGGCCACCGGCTGATGAGCGTCTGGCCATAGGAACCGTCGGCCCTGACGATCGACTTCGCGCCGATGCCGTGCTGTCCCACCGCGCCCTGCAGGACGGCGAACGGGTCGTCACCGCCGCTTTTGAGGCCGCGCGAATCCACCTCCTGCAAGGCCGCGATGTCGGGTGCGACGCCAGCGATCGTATCGACCACGCGCGCAAGATCGAAGCGGCGATTGCGGCCGAAGGTGCCGTGGATATTCCATGTCATCACCTTCAGGACTGGACGATCGGCTGTTTTCAACGGCCACCGTCCGGAAGCCGGGCCAACAGCGCCTGCACGCCGAACGACAATCCGATCCAGACGGCGATGGCTGCGGCGAGCGTGGCGATTTCCGCAAGCGTCGGCTCGGTCAGGATACGGTAGATCTCATGGCCGACTGCAGCCATGACGATGAGGCCGGGCGCCAATCCGAGCAGCGTGCCGGCGACGTAGTCCAGCACACGGATGTCGCTCGCACCCATCGCCAGATTGACAACAGTAAACGGTGCTATCGGGATGAGGCGTATTGCCATCACGGCAAGCACGCCCTGCTTCTTGATGCGCATGCGCACGTTTTCGAGCTGCGGTCCGAAAAGCTGCCGCAGTGCGTCGCGCCCGAGAATGGCGCCGATGGCATAGGTCGACAGCGCGCTCGCGAGCGCGCCTATCACCGAATAGGCGGTGCCGAACCACGGGCCGAAGGCTGCCGCCGTCGCCGCCACCATGATGGTGAGCGGAAACGCGATCATCCCGCCCGCCACAAACAGCACCGGCACGACGACGGGAGCCCACGGACTTTGCGCGAAACGCGCGAGAGCGTCGCGGACAATTTCCGGTTTCGCGTATTCGGCAAGCGGCGTCAGCGACCAGGCCAGCGTCAGCACCAGCACCACCGCGACGATCATGACAAATTTGAACAGGCGCGACTGCATGACGTTGGCAACGCGTTTGCGCATTCCGGTGACCAGCGATTGAGGTTCGAGCGGCCGCGGCGGGTCGGCAACCTGCTCGATCGTCTCGGCGATCTCGTCCGGATCAGGCTCCCCATCTTCGATCGCGCGCAACGAGTGCCCCCGCCGGCCGAGAATATCGGCGACCGCGACCAGCGAGCCGGTCTCCTCCAGCAATTCCTCGACATCGGAAACCTCAGCGCCGCAATGTTCGGCGAGAAGGGCATTGCGGATGCGCAGGATGGCAGCGCGGTCGGCCGGATTACATCCCTCAATCGCGATGTCGCACTCCGTGTCGGTACCCATGGAGCGGTTATTGAGATTTGCCGATCCGATGCGCAGCAGCCGGTCGTCGACGATCATGACTTTGGAATGCACCATCGTGTCGGTCGCCTCAGCGCCGGCACGCACCTCCGGATAAACGAGGCGGAAGCGATTGCCGACGCCGGCCGCTTCCAGGATGTTGCGGAAGCGAATGCGACCGTTGCGCATGGTGCGGGCTTCGATCCATGTGTGCGGCGTGTTGGGGGCGACAATGACGGCTTCGAGCTTGCGTCTGCGCCGCATCCGCTGCGCCAGCCGCTCGGCGATGGCCTGTGCGGTCAGGAATTGGTTTTCGATATAGATCGCGCGTTCCGCCGCGTCGATCGAATCGAGAAACAGCGTTTCGACTTCCCGCACCTCTTCATCATGGTGATTTGAGCGTGGCTGCGTGCGGGCGATACCGATTTCGACGTTGTTGAAGTCCGGCGCGACGCTTGTTGGCCACGGATCGCCCATCGGGTTCACCGGCGGCGTATCGGTGCAGCTCGCGCGGCGCCATCGGTCGCGCGTCAGTTCGGCAAGCGCCAGGGCTGCGTCGCCATCGACCGCGACCTGCACGTCATGAAAGGGACGATAAGGCGTTCCAGCCGGATCGACGCGGGCGGGATTTTCCAAATTGTGGTCGGGCGTATCCCACCGGCGGACAGTGAGGTCGAGACCGCCGGAAAAGGCGATCGAGTCATCGATCACGACGATCTTCTGGTGCTGTGACGATCCGACCGGGAGGACATGATCGAGACAGAAGCGCACGCGTCGCGGCGTCGCCCAATCGAGCGCCATCTGCGGCAGGAATTCGCGTTCGAGCGCATAGAGAACGGAATAGTCCCAGAGCAGGATATGCACGACGAGCTTCGGATTGCGTTCGCACAGCGCGCACAGAAACCCGACGAGGGTGTCGGGCAGGCCGTCCTCTGCCTTCCCGCTCTCGCCGACGAGACGCATGCGGCTGTCGATGTCCCAGCCGACAATGAAGATCGAATGCTGCGCGCGCTGCATCGACTCCCGCACGGCGCGAAACAGCGCCGCGCCGTCGACAAGGACGGCGGCGCGCCGGGCGCGTTCGATGCGCCAGACATTGCGGGAAGGACAAAGGATGGCCGGCGCGATGGTCCGCTGGTGGCGAATGCGTCCGCTCCTCAAATCACAAGAAGAACGAACGGAAAAACGCCTGGTTCGCGAAGCGGTTCCCGCCGGAGGGCTAATCGACCTCGTCGTGCTCGATGCGCCAGGTCTCGGCGACCCCGGCCCTGCGCCATTCCTGCCAGGCCGGCAGGGCCGTCATGGCTGCCATATAGTCACGCACCGGCGCGGAGACATCGACCATGTAGGTCTCGAACCGCGAGACGACTGGGGCATACATCGCATCGACGGCGGTGAAGGCGCCAAAAAGGAACGGCCCGCCCTTGCCGAAGCGGCTGCGGCAATCGCTCCACATGGCATCGATGCGCCGGACATTGTCGGCAACCTCTGGCGTGAGCGCGCGCTTGCTCGGCGGCCGGCGCATGTTCATCGGACAATGATTGCGCAGCGGCGCAAAGCCCGCATGCATCTCGGCGCCGATCGAGCGCGCGTGCGCACGCGCCTTCGGGTCGGCCGGCCACAACCGCGCGTCGGGAAAGCGTTCGGCGAGGTGATCGAGGATCGCCAGCGATTCCCAGACCGCCATGTCGCCGTCCACGAGCGTCGGCACCTTGCCGGCCGGCGAAAATTTCAGAATTTCATCCTTGAAGCCGGGCTCGTAAAGCGGAACGAGCTTCTCCGTGAAGGGGATGCCCGCGACTTTCAGCGCAATCCACGGCCGGAACGACCACGACGAATAATTCTTGTTGCCGATCACCAGTGTCAGCGCCATGACCGCCCTCCTCCACGCCGCACGATCATCGTCGCGAAGGGAATTTCCGCGCAAACGAATTCTGCTGATCGGATCGATGACGCCGGGAAATGAGTGCGCCTACGATAGCCACTACGTCTTCGGCGCGGGCGCCTCGACCGGTCCGCCTGCCTTCTTCCAGGCGCTGAACCCGCCTTCGATATGGGCGACCGGCTTCAGGCCCATGCGTTGCGCCGTCTGCGCGGCAAGCGCCGAACGCAAGCCGCCGGCGCAGAAGAAGACGTATCGCTTGTCCTGATTGAAGACCGGCTTGTGATACGGGCTCTCGGGATCGAGCCAGAATTCCAGCATGCCGCGCGGACAATGAAAGGCGCCTGGCACACGCCCGTCGCGATTGAGTTCGCGGACGTCACGGATATCGACGAGCACGACATCGTCACGGCTGGCGAGCTTGACCGCGTCCTCGATGGGAAGCGTCTCGACCTCGCGTTCGGCGTCGGCAAGCAGCGTCTTGATTCCGGTGGTGATGGTCTGTGGCATGGGCGTAGATGTGAGGAACGCGCGCGCAGGGTCAAGCCCCATTGCTCCCCGCGCTCAAGCGATGGCAGCATGCACAGCCCGGCAGCGGAGACCTTGCCGATGAATCTGTTCTCGGTTCTCGATCTCGTTGCGCTTGCGATCTTCGTCCTCGCCTGGATCGGCTACGCCATCGGCGTCGAATGGGTTCCTGCCGGACGCGGCGCGCTCAACGCGCGCATGAACGTCTATCGCGACATCTGGATGGAACGCATGCTCGAACGCGAGGTGCGGATCGTCGATACGCAGATCATGGCCTCCCTGCAGAACGGCACGGCCTTCTTCGCGTCGACCTCGCTGATCGCCATCGGCGGCGCGCTGACCCTCCTGCGCTCGACCGACGACATCCTCACCGTTGTCGCCTCGATGCCGATCGGGATCGAGACCTCGCGCGGCCTGTGGGAGACGAAGACGATCGGCCTTGCCGCGATCTTCGCCTATGCCTTTTTCAAGTTCGCCTGGTCATACCGCCTGTTCAACTACGTCGCCATCATGCTCGGCGCCACCCCGCCCGTCGAGGAGAAGGACACTGCCGAAGCCAAGCTCCATGCGATGCGCACGGCAAAATTGTGCGCGGCTGCCGGCCTGCACTTCAACCGCGGCCAGCGCGCCTTCTTCTTCGCGATCGGCTATCTCGGCTGGTTCGTCAGCCCCTGGCTGCTGATCGCGACGACGATCGGCGTCGTCATCGTCATGTGGCGGCGGCAATTCGCCTCGGAATCGCTGCGCGCGCTCACGCCGGAGGACGAAAGCGTCAGTTGACGTGCAACAGCACGGACAACATCGACACAAGTACGACGGCCACCACGGTGCTCACGGCGAGCAGCACCACGGCGGCTTTTGACTCGACAACGTCATCTTCAAGAAGCGCATCGGGCGCCAGCACACGCGACTGAACGTCAAGCGACATCGGACGATTCCCCGTTTTCCCCAAAGTCGCCGGCGCGTCCGTACAAAGACGCTACCCATCGTCCGGCCTGCGACCGATTTGCGTTGTTGATTCTGCGCTGGAATGGTCAAGAAAACCTTTCAGCGCGGCGCGGGGAAAAGCTCCGACGTCCTTCCCGTCAGCCAATAGACGACAAGCCCGACCCATTCATGCACCGCGGTGTCGGATCGCTTGAGGCCGTCGCTGACCAACGAAAACGGCACGACAAGGTCTGACTTCCGCCCGACCCGCCAATCGACGGGATAGGGCTCGACGCGAAAGTCGATCTTGCGGAAAACGCCGATCGCGCGCGGCATGTGATGCGCGCTGGTCACAAGGAGCCATCGCTCGCCCGGCTTCGGGTCGATCAGCGCCTTGGTGAAACGCGCATTCTCGACGGTGTTGCGCGAGCGGTCCTCGATCGCGATGCGCTTGGAGGGGATACCGAAGCTTTCGAGGATGGGGATGGCGAACGTCGCCTCGCTCTCCACGTCCGTCACCAAGCTGGCATTGCCGCCGCTATAGATGATGCGCGCATTCGGGAAGCGGCGCGCGAGCGAGGCGACCGCGGTGACGCGCTCGGCGGCTTCGTTCAGCGAGGCCTCGCCGTGGATCACGGAGATGTCGGGATTGAGCGCGCCGCCGAGGATGATCATCCCATCCGGCGTGCCGCGCGACGCGTCCCACGCGGGAAACCGCTGCTCCAGCGGATAGATGAGCAGATTGCCGATGGGCAAAAGCCCGAACAGCGCCAGCAGGACGACCGCCGCGACGAGGCAGCGGCGTCCGGCTCGCGCGAAGCGCGTCGGCAGCATGAGCGCGCCGATCAGCGCGAGCACGAACAGGCAATTGGACGGATAGCTGAAGAAGCCGATCACTTTCGAAGCGACGAAGAACATCGGCTTTTCCCCGGCTCGCGCGAAACGGGAGTGATTTTAGGCGAGGCCCCGCTGCTTGTCGGCCTCATAGCGCTTTTTGGTTTCTTCGTTCGGCGGATAGAGTCCCGGCAGCTTTTCGCCCTTCTCGACTTCCTTGACGAGCCAGGCCTCGAAGCGCTCGTGCTCGGCCCCTTCGGTAGCGACGAAGTCGACCAGATTCAGCGGGATCACCACCGCACCGTCGTCGTCGGCGACGATCACGTCGCCCGGAAAGATGGCGCAGCCGCCGCAGGCGATCGGCTCTTCCCAGCCGACGAAGGTGAGTTGGTTGACCGACGCCGGCGCCGCGACGCCCGCGCACCAGACCGGCAGATTGGTGCCGAGGATGCCGTGCTTGTCGCGCATCACGCCGTCGGTGACGAGCGCAACGACCCCGCGCTTCACCATGCGCATGCAAAGAATGTCGCCGAAGATGCCGGCGGTGGTGACGCCCATGGCATCGGCAACGACGATGCAGCCTTCCGGCATTGCTTCGATCGCGCCGCGCGTGGAAATCGGCTTCGACCAGCTTTCCGGCGTCGCGAGATCCTCGCGCACCGGCACGAAGCGCAGCGTAAAGGCGGGGCCGACCACGCGCTTGCCCTTGCCGGCGAATGGCATCGCACCCGCCATCCAGCAACGGCGGATGCCCTTCTTCAGCAGCATGGTGGTGATGGTGCCGGTGGTGACGCCGCGCAACGTCTCGAGAGCGTTCGACATGGTTGTTTGGTCCTCGAAGGATCAGGCCGGCGTCATGCCGATCCGCTCGTCGCGGCGGCGCAGCCAGTGAATGAAGGGAATCGACAGCAGCACCATCCACGATTTGCCAACGACCTGCCCGAGCAGGAAATCGAGCGAACCGAAGGCGAGCCACAGGAAAATGATGGAATCGACGACAAGCCCGGCGAAGCTCGACGCCACCACGGCCGTGACAAGGCGGCGGCGCTGGAGCGGCGTATAGACGACGAGATCGGCGAGTTCCGAAATGAGGAACGCCGCCGTCGACGCGGTCACCAGCGACGCGGGAGCAAGCAGCGCGGAAATCGCCCCGCCGACGAGAATGGCAACGATGGAAAATTCAAAGCCGAGCCGCCGCTGCACGAGATCGCGCAAGACGAGCGCCACGCCGATCATCAGCACGCCGGACGGCGCCATCAGCTTCGGCGCCACCGGAATGAGGCATGGCCCTTGCGGCACGCAGGCCGTCCCGACATTGCCGATCAGCCAATTGGCGGCAGGAATGGTCAGGCAGAACCCGAGGAAGAAAATTACGCCTTCGAAACGGCGGCGGTCGTCCATCGTCATGTCTTAATCTCTTAATCCTTCTTGATCCTTCTTGGCGGCGGCAAAACGGGCAAAGCCTTGCGCGCGCAATTGGCAGGCCGGACATTCACCGCAGCCGTAACCCCAAGGGTGACGGTGCGTGCGGTCGCCGAGATAGCAGCTATGGGTCTCCTCGATCACGAGGTCGAGCAGCCCCTGCCCGCCGATCTCGCGCGCCATGGCGAAAGTGGCGGCCTTGTCGGTCCACATCAGCGGCGTGTGCAGCACGAAACGGCGGTCCATGCCAAGGGTCAGCGTCACCTGCATCGCCTTGATGGTGTCGTCCCGGCAATCGGGATAGCCGGAATAGTCCGTCTCGCACATTCCCGCAACGAGATGCTTGACGCCGCGGCGATAGGCCAAGGCGCCGGCAAAGCAGAAGAAGATCAGGTTCCGGCCGGGCACGAAGGTCGTCGGCAGGCCGTTGTCGGCCATCGCAATCGCCATGTCGCGGGTGAGCGCGGTCTCGGAAACGGCCGCTAGCGCGTCGATGGCAACGGTGTGGTCCTCGCCAAGCCGCGCGCCCCACTCGCTCCTGAGCGTGCCGATGCGTTCGCGAATGCGCGGCCGCACGTCGAGTTCGACCGCGTGGCGCTGTCCGTAATTGAATCCGATTGTCTCGACCCGGGCGAAGCGCTCGAGCGCCCAGGCGAGACACACCGTCGAGTCCTGCCCGCCGGAAAAGAGAACCAGCGCTCCGTCGTCCGTCAGCGCCACGCGTCAATCCCAGGCCGGCGCATGCGCCACCGCAACGACGCGTCCCTGTGGACGCGACAGTCCGACAATCTCTGTCATCTCGGCGTCGGTGAGCGAAAAATCGAAGATATCGGCATTCTCTTTCAGCCGCTCCACCTTGCTGGTGCGCGGAAGCACGATGAAGCCCTGCTGCGTCAGATAGCGCAGCGAGACTTGCGCTGCGCTCTTGCCGTACCCCTTGCCGATCCTGGTAAGGATCGCGTCGCCGGTCAGCCGGCCGCGTGCGATCGGACAATAGGCGACCACCGCCATGCCGTGCTTCTTGCATGCTGCGACCACTTTCGATCCGTCGAGATAGGGATGCAGTTCGATCTGGTCGCACACGAGTGGCTCGGGCGACAGCTTGGCCGCCTCGTCCAGCAGCGCGACGGTGAAGTTGGACACGCCGACATGCTTCGTCAGACCGTCCTTCTTCGCCTGCGCCAGCGCGCCGAGCGTTTCCGCCACCGGCACGTCCTTGCTCGGCCAGTGCAGCAGCAGAAGATCGACATGCGAATGCTTCAGGCGCGCGAGACTTTCGCGCACGGCACGGGCGAAATCCTTTTCGTGAAAATTGTTCGGCCAAACCTTGGTGGTGAGGAAATAATCGTCGCGCTGCAGACCGCTCGCGCGCAATCCCTCGCCGACTTCGGTCTCGTTGTCGTACATCTGCGCGGTGTCGAAATGCCGATAGCCGAGTTTCGCGGCCTCGTGCACGAGCCGCGCGCAATCGGGTCCGCGCAATCCCGAGGTTCCCAGCGCAATGATAGGGATCCGCGCACCCTTGGCTTCAACCGCCTGCATCTCTGTCGTCCTGTATGCGTCAGAGCCGGATGAGCGAGGTCATCCGGCGAATGATGATTACGATCGCGGCAGCCCGCGGCCGGACAGCCTTAGCGGCCGCTCGAATAATCGGCGCACCATGCCCGCTCGAAGCAACCAAGCCAATCCCGGCGCGACCCGGCGCGGGCGTATCCATTATCGCCGCCAGATTGGAATAGTTTCAAGATCGTGCCTTTGCACTTGCATTCCCCGGTTCAAGTGCCTTCTTAGCCCGAACAATCGTCTTCATCGGGGCATGTGGGCGGCGTCTTTGCGGGATCAGGCATGCTTGGCGCGCTGATTATCGTCTTTCGGGAAGTGATCGAGGCCGGCCTCATCGTCGGCATCGTGATGGCGGCAACGCGCGGCGTTGCCGGCCGCGGTTTCTACGTGACTGGCGGCGTCGCGGGCGGGGTGGTCGGTGCCGCTCTGGTGGCCCTTTTTGCCGGACAATTATCCGACGCATTCGACGGATCGGGACAGGAATTGTTCAATGCGGGCGTGCTCGCGCTCGCCGTCCTGATGCTCACCTGGCACAACGTCTGGATGTCGCGGCACGGCCGCGAGATCGCAGCCGAAATGCGCGGTCTCGGCGCCGCGGTCAGCGCCGGGCAGCGTTCGCTGATGGCGCTCGCCATCGTCGTCGGCGTCGCCGTGCTGCGCGAAGGCGCCGAAGTCGTGCTCTTTCTCTATGGCATCGTGGCGTCGGGCACGAATACCGGTGACCTTCTCACTGGCGGCCTGCTCGGCCTTGCCGGCGGCGCGGCCCTCTCCGCGTTGACCTATGGAGGTCTGATCGCCATCCCGTCGCGCCATATCTTCACGGTCACTTCGGCGATGATCGCGCTGCTTGCGGCCGGCATGGCGGCGCAAGCGGTACAGTTCGCGGATTCCGCCGGACTGATCGATGTCGGCAGCCGCGCCGTGTGGGATTCCTCATGGCTCCTCTCGGAAGGAAGCCTGTTCGGGCGCATGCTGCACACTCTGGTCGGCTATACCGAGCGCCCTTCATTCGCGCAGCTCGTCGTCTACATCGCGACACTCGCCATCACCGCAATCCTGATGCGGCTCGCACGGCCGACGCCATCGGCGGCAAAGCGCGCATCGATCAGTCACGCGCCGGCGGAATAGCGTTCTTCAGCGCGCAAGCGCGGCAAAGGCGAGATCGGGCGCCGCTTCGATCAGCTTGAGGAGCGCGCGCGCAGGCCCGCGCGGCGAACGTTTGCCCTGCTCCCAGTTGCGCACCGTTTCGATCGGCACGCCGATGCGCGCCGCGAACTCAGCCTGTGTCAGCCGCGTGCGGGCACGGATATTGCGGGCGTAACTGGCATCGTCGCCCGTCTCGGGCAACCGCGCCTTGCCGGGCGTAACGTCGCGCTCGCTTCCGTCGGGAAGGAGTTCGACAATGCGGCCATTGGCCTTGAGGCGAAGCCGCAATTGAGGCGCGGGTCGATCCATCGGCGAAAGTGTAACCTGATTCGCCAAATCAGGCCGTTGACCGAGTCGGCCATTGGCCCGATCGATTCATTTCGTCTTCTCGAAAATCTCACGCCCGATCAGCATGCGGCGGATTTCGCTCGTGCCCGCACCGATCTCGTAGAGCTTGGCGTCGCGCAGGATACGGCCGCATGAGAAATCGTTGATATAACCGTTGCCGCCGAGACACTGGATTGCCTCGAGCGCGAGCCATGTCGCCTTTTCAGACGCGAACAGGATCGCGCCAGCCGCATCCTCCCGCGTCGTCCGTCCTTCGTCGCAAGCCCGCGCCGCGGCATACACGTAGGCCTTCGCCGCGTTCATCGTCACGTACATGTCGGCGATCTTCGCCTGCATGATCTGGAACGATCCGATCGGCTGACCGAATTGCTTGCGCTCGTGCAGGTACGGCAGAACGATGTCCATCGCCGCCTGCATCAGGCCGAGCGAGCCGGCGGAGAGGACGACGCGCTCGTAGTCGAGGCCCGACATGAGAATCTTCACGCCCTCGTTCAGCGCGCCCATGATGTTTTCTGCCGGCACCTCGCAATCCTCAAAGACGAGCTCGCAGGTGTCGGAGCCGCGCATGCCGAGCTTGTCGAGCTTCTGCGCGGTGGAGAACCCTTTCATCCCCTTTTCGATCAGGAACGCGGTGATGCCGCGCGGGCCGGCATTGGGATCGGTCTTGGCATAGACGACGAGCGTCTCGGCTTCCGGTCCGTTGGTGATCCACATCTTCGAGCCGTTGAGAACGAAACGGTCGCCCTTCTTCTCCGCGCGCGTGCGCATCGACACCACATCGGAGCCGGACCCCGGCTCGGACATCGCCAGCGCGCCGACATGCTCGCCGGAAATGAGCTTCGGCAGATAGCGCTTCTTCTGCCCGGCATTGGCGTTGCGGCGGATCTGGTTGACGCAGAGATTGGAATGTGCGCCGTAAGACAAACCCACCGAACCGGACGCGCGCGACACCTCCTCCATCGCAACGCAATGCGCGAGATAGCCGAGGCCGGTGCCGCCCCATTCTTCCTCGACCGTGATGCCGAGCAAACCCATTTCGCCCAGTTCGGGCCACAGATCACGCGGGAATTGATTGCTGCGGTCGATCGCGTCGGCGCGCGGCGCGATGCGATGCTGCGCAAAATCCTCGATGCTCGCGCGCAAGTGGTTGAGGTCCTCACCCAAACCGAAATCGAAACCGGACCAGGCATTCGCGATCATCGCGACCTCCATCCGTTCAGCCGACGATATCGCCGCTATCGGGCGCGTCCGCTGTATTCTCCAGGCACATCAACGTCGCGAGCATGCGTGCAATCGGCTTCGATGCGCCGCGCGCTTGTGCCGTCACCTCCGCCTCCACGACCGTCAGCGTGCGCCCGGCGCGGATCACCTGCGCCGTTGCAACGAATCGATCGCCCACGGCGGGCGCCATCAGGTTGATCTTGAATTCGACCGTAAGCGGTGTCGATCCGGCCGGCATGAGCGAATAGGCGGCGTAGCCCGCTGCGGAGTCCGCGAGCGCCGCCGTTACGCCGCCGTGCAGGAAGCCGCGCTGCTGGCACAGCTCATCCCTGGCGTCGACGGTAAGCGCGCACCGGCCCGGCGCCATCGCCACGATTTGGGCACCGATCAGGCGCATGAAACCCTGTCGGGAGAAACTCGCGCGGCATCGGGGTTCCCAGCCTTCATCGCGCGGCAGAAACGTCATTACCCGGCCCTCCATACGCATCCGTATGTTGACATACGGAACCGTATGGCGGACTGTTGTTTCTGTCAATCCCGATTCGGGGCGTTGTTCACAATGGCGCGTAAGCACAAGGCCAGTGCAGCCAAGGCAAAGACGCAAACCCCGCGGCTCGACGCCAATGCCTGGATCGAGGCGGCGCTCGAGACCCTCGCTGACGGGGGTGTAGAGGCTGTGCGCGTGGAACCGCTCGCCGAAGCCCTCGCCGTCACCAAAGGCAGCTTCTACTGGCACTTCACCGACCGGCGCGCGTTGCTCGACGCCCTGCTCGCGCAATGGGCCGCGGGGCGGATCGCCGCGATCCGCGAGCAGGTCTCCGGGCCCGAACACCCGAAGGTGCTGCTGCTGCGCCTCGCCGACATCTACACGCGGCACGCCAACGTGAAGGGGCTCGCGATCGAGCTTGCCATTCGCTCCTACGCGCGTACCGACGACAACGCGTCGAAGGCGGTGCGCGCGGTGGATACCGAGCGCCTCACCCACGTCACGCGGCTGTTCGGTGGGCTCGGCTGGGGATTGCTCGACGCACAGGCGCGCGCGGTGCTGTTTTACAGCTATCTCTTCGGCCAGAGCCTGCTCGATGCCGAGATTGCGACCCCGACGGTCGCGGGCCTTGCGATCGAGGCGCTTCTCGCCTCGCCCGACGCGGCGTCACCAAAGCCAGAATAAAGCGGCCCAGCTCACGTCGCCGAGCGCGACGGCGAGGGTCACGGCGGCCACCGCCATCGCCTGACCGGCGATGCCGCGCCCATAGCGCGCGGCAATTTGCCAGGCGAGCCACAGCGACCAGACCGACGCGCCCGCGAGCATGGCGATGCGCAGCGGCCCGACGAAGGACATGGCGAATCCTTCCTGCCGCAGCATCGTCACGGTCAGCGCGGAGAGGCCAAGCACGACGCCACAACCCGCGAGCGGGATGAGGCTTTGCGCGAGATGATGGAAGCGCGGCCATGACCAGCGGCCAATCGCGCGCGTGGCCAATGCAAGGCAAACCATGATGCCGCCGCCGAGGACGAGCGCCGTCAGCACGATATAGGCGACCATCACGATGCCATCGAGCAACGTCAGCACGTCGTTCTGATCGGGATAATTGGTCAACAGCCACCACGGCAGCGTCAGTTCGAGCGGCCAGATCATGCCGTGACCGACGAGCCATTCGGCCAACGCCTGCTTGCCCTCGACGAACCAGGGACTCGACGACCAATGGAAGGCGCCGGCCGCGACTCCCATCAGGCCGAAGACGATCAGCAGCGTCTCGACCGGCTTCGGGGTGTCGCCCGCAACGTTGACGATCTCGTGGCTGGGCGAGCGGCGCGAAAGCGCAATCGCGCCGCGAAAGCCGCTGCAGCGCCCGCACATGTGGCAGCCGCTCGATCCGCGCATTGCCGACAGCGGCACGAGCGGCGCGCAATTGACCGGTCTGATCGGCTCATGCGTCTGGCGCGAATGCCGCCAGGCCTCCTGATCGACGCGGAAGTGAAACGGCGCGAGCTTCGTCAGCAGCCCGAAGACGCCGCTCACCGGGCAGAGATAGCGGCACCACACGCGTTTGCTGCGGCCGTAGAGAAAGCCGACGACCATGGCGCCGGCGGTCGACCCGCCCAGCACAACAAGCACGGCGCCGGGATATTGATAGACGCTGACCAATTGCCCGTAGATCGTCAGCAACGCGAAGGCGACGAAGGGCCAGCCGCGCCAGGTGACGAACCGTCCGGCCGGATTGCCGCGCCCGTGCCGGCTGGCAAATTCGGCGAGCGCCCCTTCCGGGCAGAGGACCCCGCACCAGACGCGCCCGACCAGCACCATGCTGATCAGCACGAAGGGCCACCAGATGCCCCAGAACACGAATTGCGCGAACAGCGTGACATTGTTCCAGATATGCGCCGTGCGCGTCGGCAACGGCAGCGCGACCGGCACGACAATGAGCGCGAGATAGAAAAAGACGACAACCCATTGCGTCCGGCGGATGAGGCCGCCATGCCGCATCATCCAGTCGCCGATCACCTGCAACGCGCGATCGAGCCGCGTTCCGCGCGGCATCTCAACCGGATGTGCGGCCAGTACCGTCATTTCGCCACCAGAACCGCGGGTGGCGTGTCGAGATGGAAATCGTCGAAGAACTTGTATTCGCCGGGATCGAGCCGGCGGATGACGATGAAGGTCGTCGTGTCGGGCGCGACGACCTTCTCTTTCTTCAGTTCGAGACTCTCGAACTCGACCGGCGTCTTGCCCTTGTTATGCAGTTCGATCTTGAAGCGCTTGTTCGCCGGCACTTCGAGGCGTTGCGGATTGATCGCGCCGTCCGCGAATTCGATGCGGAAGACAGAATCCTCGTCGGCGGACTGCGCCAGCGCGGAGCCCGCCGCGAGACCGAAGAGAAGCGCCCCGAGAATCCAGCGCAGCATCACTCACCTTTCAGTACGTGCCCTTCTTGCCCGTGCCGGCGAAAGTGAAGTCGTACTCGACCGTGAACGGCTTGAACCAAGGACCGACGCCCGTCTCCTTGTCGACGTGCCGGCCGAAATGCACATGCGGATCGCTGCCGGGCGGCGACACGGTGAACTTCAGCTTGTAGTTGCCAGCGCCCGACAATTTGACGTTATCGCCATAATGCGGGCCGTCATTGGCGACCATCGGCATGGCGTCGCCCTTCACCGTCTCTCCGCCCACTTTCGTCAGTTCGTACTTGACGACCAGAAACGGCACCCAGTCGCCCTCGGCGAAGCCGTTGGGATTGTCCTTGGTCGCCTTGATGTCGGCTTCGAGGTGAATGTCGGAATCCTTCGCCGGCCGCATCATGCCCTCCGGCTCCATCTCGATCGGCTGCAGATAGACGGCGGCAATCTCCATGCCGCTCATCGTCTGCGGTTTGCCGATCGGATATTCCTTGGCCGAAGCGGGCAGCGTGAAGACGGCGGCCAATGCCGCCATCGCGGCCAACGAGCGCGTGCGCATGATTTTCTCTCCGATGCGTTTAGCTCATCGTCACATGGAGCAGGCACGCCCGCCTGTAAAGCGTTGAAATCAATATTAGAAATGGTCTAATGAAAAACTGTCGGCGGTCGTCAGCGCAGACCAAACCATAGCGTCGCAATCATCAAGAAAGAGAAAAACCCGACGACGTCCGTCACCGTGGTGACGAAGGCCCCCGATGACACGGCCGGGTCGACGCGCAGCCGCTCGAGAACGATCGGGATCAGCACACCACCGAGCGCGCCGGCGACGAGATTGCAGATCATCGCAAGCCCGATCACGATTCCAAGCCCCGGAGTCTTGAACCAGATATAGGCGCCGATGCCGGTGATCACGGCGAAGGCGAGCCCGTTCACCAGACCGACCATCACCTCGCGTACGATGATGCGGGCGGCATTGCCGATGCCGAGTTCGCGGGTGGCAAGCGCGCGCACTGCGACCGTCATGGTCTGCGTCGCCGCGTTGCCGCCCTGGCTCGCCACGATCGGTGCGAGCACCGCGAGCGCGACCATCTTCTGCAACTGTCCTTCGAACAGCCCGAGCACCGACGAAGCCAGGAATGCCGTCGCCAGATTGATCAGCAGCCAGTTGAA
>CAZSAW010000190.1:0-2206 GCA_964604745.1 uncultured Hyphomicrobiales bacterium | reverse complement strand
GCGCTTCTCGCTCGGGATGCAGCAGGCCGGTGGCGACGGCACGGCGGAAATCGCGCTTCTGCCCAAGGTCGGCGAATATCTCTCGCTGATGATGTCGCTGGTCTTCGCTTTCGGCATTGCGTTTCAGCTTCCGGTCATCCTCACGCTCCTCGTGCGCGTCGGCATCCTCACCTCGGAGCAATTGCGCGCAAAGCGCCGCTATTTCGTTGTCGGCGCGTTTGTACTGGCGGCGGTGCTGACGCCACCTGACGTCATCAGCCAGATGTCGCTCGCGGTGCCGCTGCTTCTGCTTTACGAGGGGTCGGTGCTGGCCGCCCGTTTTGTCGAGCGCAAGGCACAGGCGCCGGCAGATACGACGCCGGCAACAAAGCCCGCCGAGTGACACCAGCAGATTTGGCGAAAACTTATCCCCCTGCGTCGGAACGGCGCTATCCTGAGCGTGCCTTGCCGGCTTTCGGGCGCACTCATGAGGCGCCTTGAGAGTTCAGGGGAAGGTGGCGTCGCAGCCAGCGGCGCCGTGGTGGAGCGCCGAGGAGGCGCAGCCCGCTTCGCCAAGCGGGCGCGCGCCTTCGCCAGGCGCGCGGCTGGGCCGATCGCCAAGGCCCGGCCAAAGGGGTCTCGCAAGCCCCTGGCGCCTCCCCGGCGCTCCATTTCCGTGACAAGGAAGGGAAAAAGGGAACAGGCGGCCCCGGCGCCTCGCGTCTCCCGGGCGGCGAAGCATTGCTTTCGCGCATCGCCGGACGAGAGGCGCTATAAGACCACGCGATTCTGACGGACCCCGCCCATGCATGACATCAAATGGATCCGCGACCACCCGGACGCTTTCGACCGCGCGCTGATGCGGCGCAATGCCGACTTTTCCGGCACGGCCAAGCGGCTCCTTGCGCTCGACGAGACGCGGCGCGCGGCTATCACGGCATTCGAACAGGCGCAGGCGCGCAGGAATGCGGCTTCTAAAGAAATAGGTGAAGCAAAGAAGAAAAAGGATGAAGCGGCTTCAAGCGCCTTGATGGCGGAGGTCGCCAAGCTCAAGGAAGACCTGCCGAATCTGGAAAAGGCGGCGAAGGACGCCGAAGCCGCGCTCGACACGGCGCTCGCCGAGATTCCGAATTTGCCGCTCGATGAGGTGCCCGACGGCAAGGACGAGCACGGCAATGTCGAGCATCACAAATTCGGCGCGCCGGCGAAATTCGCTTTTCAGCCCAAGCAGCATTTCGAGCTGGGCGAAGCGCTCGGGCAGATGGATTTCGAGACCGCGGCGAAACTCTCCGGCGCCCGCTTTGTCGTTCTCAAGAAGCAACTGGCGCGGCTCGAACGCGCGCTCGGGCAATTCATGCTCGATGTGCATACGTGCGAGCCGCACAATTACACCGAGATCAATCCGCCGATCCTGGTGCGCGACGATGCAATGTTCGGCACGGCACAATTGCCGAAGTTTGCAGATGATCAGTTTCTGGCGCTTTTTGATCTGACCGAGCTAGACGAAAAAGTCCAAGAAACGAAGAAAGGCAATTCGATACGAGAATTGCTTGAAGCTGCGTTTGCCGCAGCAAAAACTGAACGATTGCAGGGAAAGCGCTGGCTCATTCCCACCGCTGAAGTGCCTCTGACCAATCTCGTGCGCGAGGCGATCACGGACGAATCCGAATTGCCGCTGCGCGTCACCGCGCTGACGCCGTGCTTCCGCGCGGAAGCGGGCGCTGCCGGCAAGGACACGCGTGGCATGATCCGCCAGCATCAATTCACCAAGTGCGAGCTGGTCTCCGTCACGACACCGGAGCAGAGCAAGGAAGAACATGAGCGCATGACATCCTGCGCCGAGGAAATCCTGCGGCGGCTTGAATTGCCCTATCGCGTCGTGACGCTGTGCACCGGCGACATGGGCTTCGCGTCACAAAAGACTTACGACATCGAGGTATGGCTGCCGGGCCAGAACATGTATCGCGAGATTTCGAGCTGCTCGGTCTGCGGCGATTTCCAGGCGCGGCGCATGAACGCGCGCTATCGCCCCAAAGGCGGGAGCCCGCGCTTCGTGCACACGCTCAACGGTTCCGGCGTCGCGGTGGGGCGCGCGCTGATCGCCGTGATGGAGAACTACCAGCAGGAAAACGGCGCGATCGCGGTTCCGGCCGCATTGCAGCCTTACATGGGCGGATTGAAAATGATCGAGCGGGCCGCCTGATGCGCATCCTGGTCACCAACGACG
>CAZSAW010000189.1:0-8192 GCA_964604745.1 uncultured Hyphomicrobiales bacterium | reverse complement strand
CGCAGCGCACGATAAAGCGCGAACGGCGCGAGCGTGAACGGAGCCTCGAATCGCTGCGACAGCACGACCTGAAAGATGTCGCCGGCGAAGATGTATTCCTTTGCCCTGAGCACCATCGCCTTGTATTCCGCCGCCGTCGTGTTCGAGGTCGGTTCGACCAGAAGCGGACCGGGATCGATGGCGGTCGCGGACTTGTCGAGTGGCTTGTCGAGTGCGTCGACGACAGCGGACAGGCGTTCCGTCGCGCGTGTCAGCGCCGTCTTGGCCGCGACGTCCTTTTCCGGGCGGACGGGCGTGACGATGGTGATGGCATCCTTCACCGCATCGAATACGACGACAATCGTCGGCCGAATGAGGATCGCATCGGCAAGCCCGATCGGATCGGGATTGGGCGACGACAATTCCTCCATCTGCCGCACCATGTCGTAGCCGAGAAAGCCGAAGACCCCGGCGGCCATCGGCGGCAGATCATCGGGGAGCGCGATGCGGCTTTCGGCGAGAAGCGTGCGCAGGTCGGTGAGTGGGGCCGCGTCGCGCGGCTCGAAACGTTCGGGCGTCGCGCGGGCGTTGCGGTTGAGTTCGGCGCGGCCGTTGGCCGTGCGCCAGATCACGTCCGGCTCCAGACCGATGATCGAATAGCGGCCGCGCACCGCGCCGCCTTCCACCGACTCGAACAGAAAAGTCATCGGCTTGCCGCCGGCGATCTTCAGAAATGCGGAGACAGGCGTTTCCAGATCGGCGACAAGCGTCGTCCACACCACCTGCGCTTCGCCGCGCTCATAGCGCGCGGCAAAATCCCCTGCAGCCGGTTCGATCCGCATGGCCAATTGCTATTGCTGCGGACCGCCGAATACCTGGGCGAGGGCGCTTTCATTCACCGTCGTGCCAAGATCGGATTCAAGCTTCACCACGTATTCCGACATGATCTCTTCGAGATAGGACGAGCGCAGGTTGTCCGCGATCTGCTTGGCTTCGGCGCTATTGGCATCGACTTTCGGCACGTTGATGTCGGTCACACGAAAGACGACGCGGTCGCCGGGCTGTTCGCCCTCGGCGTTAGCCACTTCGCCCTTGCCGGTGCGGAACACGGCCGCGAGCACGTCACCGGAAATGCCTGGTGCCGGCTGGCGGCGCTTGATGCCGGTCGCCGTCTGCACCTTCACACCGGCCGCGTTGGCAAGATCGGTCAGGTTCGAGCCCTTGGCCTGTTCGGTCATTTCGGTCGCTTTGGCCTTGAGCCTGTTTGCAATCTCGGCGGCGCGCCAGCGCTCCTCGACCTTGTCCTTGACCTCGTCGAACGGCCGGTCGCGCGACGGCGTGATACCGAGAACCTCGTACCAGATGAATCCGCCGCCGGGCACCGCCACGGCGTCGTTTTCGACGCCCACATCCGAAGCGAAGGCGGCGTTCAGCATGTCCGACTGCGGCAGAGCGGAAACCGGAGCGCCATTCGGATCGCGCCCGGCGCGATCGACAGCGTCGATGACGCGGGTCGGGAAATTGAGCTTCTTGGCGATCTGTGCGAGCGGGGCACCGGCGCCGCGTTCGTCTTCGATCTTGTCGCGCTGGTCGGCGATCTGAGATTTCGCGCGTTCGATTGCGAGGTCGCGTTTGATGTCGGCTTTGGCGTCGTCGAACGGCCGTACCTTTTCCGGTTCGACCTCGCCGACGCGCACAAGCACGGTGCCGAATTGCCCGGTGATCGGCTCGCTCACCGTTCCGGGCTGCAAAGCGAAGGCGGCGTTGGCGACGTTCGGATCGAGCATCGATGCCTTGGTCACCTTCCCGAGGTTGATGTCGGACTCTTTCAGCCCGCGATCAGTCGCGATCTGCGTGAACGGAGTCCCTTGGGCGATGCGTTCGGCGGCGGCCTTCGCGTCCTCGGCATTGGGGAAGACGATCTGCTGGATTTCGCGGCGCTCAGGCGTGACGAAGCGTGCGTGCTGCTCGTCGTAATATTTCTTCGCATCCTCGTCGGAAATCTCGATCGTGCGCGCAATCTCGCTCGGCGTCAGCACCAGAAGCTCGAGCTTGCGATATTCGGGCGCGCGGAACAGAACCTTGTTGTCCTCATAGTACTTGGACAGCACTTCGGGCGTCGGCGTCGGAATATCACCCGCCTGCGCTGCGCCAAGCACGACATATTCAATCGAGCGCCCTTCATTGTCATATTGATACTGAGCGTCGATCGACGTCGTCGGCACGACGAAGCCGCCGGAGACTGATTGTCCGATCTGGCGGCGGAGCGAGACCTTGCGCTGTTCGGCGACGTAACGCGCTTCGGTGAATCCGGCTTGCCGGATAATCTGTTCAAAACGGGTCGGATCGAACTGGCCCGATGGTCCACGGAAATTCGGATCGGTGGTGATGCGGCGCGCGATTTCCGCATCGGTCAGCCCTAGCTTGAGTTGCTTCACATCCTCGTCGAGGGCGGTTTCGGCGAGCACCTGGCCGAGCAATTGCCGGTCAAGCCCGAGTGCGCGCGCCTGATCCGGCGGAATCACGCGACCAAGCCGGCGGGACAATTGCTGCATCCGGTCCTGATAGGTCTGACGGAATTGCTCGATGCCGATCTCGGTGCCGCCGACCTTGGCCAGCGTTGAGCGGCCGAAGTTGCGGAAGATGTCGCCGATGCCCCAGATGCCGAAGCTGATCGCAATAATGCCGAGAATCGCCGCGGTGATCGCCCGGCCGATCCGGTTCTGCGAGAAAACGTGAATACCGCGCAGCATGAGTACTTTCGTCGTGCCTGGTTGAAAACGGGACCGGTTTCGAGGGGAAGGTGCGTATCATAAGGAGCGCCCCTGCCTGCGGCAACACGCGCCCATTGGCATTTCGGCGACCCTAGCGTGGGTTGCCGGGGTTTGCTAACGCGAGCCGTATTGCAAAGCAACGAGGATCGTCATGGCGAGCGCGCTGCGCCCTTTGATCGCGGGCAATTGGAAGATGAATGGCCTGCAAAGCTCCCGCGGCGAACTGGCGAAGATCATCGCTGGTGCGCGCGACCGAAGCATCGCGGCCGACCTTCTGATCTGCCCGCCGGCGACGCTGCTCGCATCGTTCGCCGCCGCCGCCAAGGGCTCGCCGGTCGCAATCGGGGGACAGGATTGCCATCATGAAACGGCGGGTGCCTTTACCGGCGACATTTCTGCCGAAATGCTTGCCGATTGCGGTGCGAGCGCCGTCATCGTGGGACATTCGGAACGGCGCGCCGTGCACGGAGAAACCGACGCGGACGTCAAGGCCAAGGCGGAGGCGGCCGCACGCGCAGGACTTCTCGCCATTCTTTGCATCGGTGAAACGCGCACCGAACGCGAAGCCGGTGCGACCATCGCCCGCATCGAACGCCAGCTTGGTGGATCGCTTCCCGACGCGCTCGATCCCAAACGCCTCACGATCGCGTACGAGCCGGTTTGGGCTATCGGGACCGGCCTGACCCCCACCGCGGGGGATGTCGCCGAGGTGCATCGGGCCATCCGTGCGCAGCTCGTGGAGCGAGATTCCGGCGCGGGCGCCGCGATCCGCATCCTCTATGGCGGCTCGGTGAAGCCAAGTAACGCCCGGGAGCTTCTCGCGGTGGAGAACGTCAATGGGGCGCTCGTTGGCGGCGCAAGCCTCAAGGCCGAGGATTTTCTCGGCATTGCCGTGGCCTGCGGCTAAGGCGGCCGGCAAGACTGGAAAATCCCCCCTCGATCGTATAGAGACGCGGCGAACTCCACCTATATAGCGGCCTTCGGATACCGGCCTCGCGCCGCGGCTTACGGAATTTGGCTCATGCAGACCGTCATCATCGTCGTCCATCTCATGGTCGTCCTGGCCATGATCGGGCTCGTTCTCCTGCAGCGCTCGGAGGGCGGCGGCCTGGGAATGGGAGGCGGCGGCGGCGGATTTCTCACGAGCCGGGGCACCTCCAACGTGCTGACGCGGACGACGGCTATTCTTGCGGCGGTCTTTTTCGCAACGAGCCTGTTGCTGTCGATGCTGGCCGGCTATGACCGCAAGCCCACGTCCATTCTCAATTCCGGCGCTCCGGCGACGGCGCCGAGCAACGCTCCGCAGGCGCCCTTGTCGCAGGGTGGCGGGTTGCTCAATCAATTGCGTGGCAATGAACAGCAGCCGGCGGCGCCGCAGGGCCCGCAGGTGCCGCAATCCAAGTGACGGCGAAGCCGTCTCTCAAGCGCCGGTTTTTCGCTTCTTTCGCTTTCTCTCCCGGGTTCCCGTTGAGGATATCCGGAGAAGGCGGCTGGTCGAATCGAACCGGCCGGGCTAAAGGTTGAGCCCCATGGCGCGGTACGTTTTCATCACCGGCGGCGTGGTCTCCTCACTCGGCAAGGGTCTCGCATCGGCGGCACTCGGCGCGTTACTGCAGGCACGTGGCTATGCCGTTCGCCTGCGCAAGCTCGATCCCTACCTGAACGTCGATCCGGGCACGATGTCGCCCTACCAGCACGGCGAGGTGTTCGTCACCGACGATGGCGCGGAAACCGACCTCGACCTCGGCCACTACGAACGCTTTACCGGGCGTCCTGCCAACAAACAGGACAACATCACAACCGGACGCATCTATCAGGAAATCATCGCCAAGGAGCGGCGGGGCGATTATCTCGGCGCGACCATTCAGGTCATTCCGCATGTTACGAACGCGATCAAGGATTTCATCCGCGAGGGGAACGAAGGCTACGATTTTGTTCTCTGCGAGATCGGCGGCACCGTTGGCGACATCGAAGGCTTGCCGTTCTTTGAAGCGATCCGTCAGTTTGGCAACGAGTTGCCGCGCAACCATGCCGTCTACATCCATCTCACCTTGCTGCCGTTCATTCCCAGCGCCGGTGAGTTGAAAACAAAGCCGACGCAGCATTCGGTGAAGGAGTTGCGTTCGATCGGCATTCAGCCCGACATTCTGCTCTGCCGCACCGATCGTCCCATTCCGGCCGAGGAGCGCCGCAAGCTCGGCTTGTTCTGCAATGTGCGCGACAGCGCGGTGATCGAGGCGCGTGATGTCGACAACATCTACGCTGTTCCCGAAGCCTATCACGCCGCGGGTCTCGACGGGGAATTGCTCGCGGCGTTTGGCATCGAGGCGCCGCATGCGCCCGATCTTGCGCGCTGGGAGTCGATCAACGATCGCGTCCGCAATCCCGAAGGGCAGGTCACCATCGCGGTCGTCGGCAAATATACCGGCCTGAAGGACGCCTATAAGTCACTGATCGAAGCGCTGTCGCACGGCGGCATCGCCAACAAGGTGAAGGTCAACCTCGACTGGATCGAATCCGAAGTCTTCGAGAATGAAGACCCGACGCCGTTCCTCGAGCACGTCAACGGCATTCTCGTTCCGGGAGGCTTCGGCCAGCGCGGTGCCGAAGGAAAGATACGCGCGGCACAATTCGCGCGTGAGCGCAACGTGCCGTATTTCGGCATTTGCTTTGGCATGCAGATGGCCGTGATCGAGGCGGCGCGAAATCTGTGCGGCATCGATGAAGCGAATTCGACCGAGTTCGGGCCGACAACGGAACCGGTGGTCGGTCTGATGACCGAGTGGCTGAAGGGTAATGAATTGCACAAGCGTGCTGCCGGCGGGGATCTCGGCGGCACGATGCGGCTCGGCGCCTATCCGGCCTTGCTCACGCGCGGCTCCCGCGTGGCGAACATCTACAATGCCACCGAGATTTCCGAGCGGCACCGCCACCGCTACGAAGTCAATACCGGTTACAAGGGGCGCCTCGAGCAGCGCGGCATGCGTTTCTCCGGCATGTCGCCGGACGGCGTGTTGCCCGAAATTATCGAATACGACGACCATCCCTGGTTTATCGGCGTGCAATTTCACCCGGAGCTCAAGTCGCGGCCGTTCGAGCCGCACCCGCTGTTTGCCTCCTTCGTCGAAGCCGCTGTCGAGCAAAGCCGCCTCGTTTAATTCCCGCGGCGAGACAATTCAGCCATTCACCGCGGGCCCTCGCCCTGCCGTTCAAGGCAGGCTAATCATCGCGTCAACAACTCGCGTCGACGGGAGGAAAGTTCATGATTTACGAAATGCGCGTCTATCGCTGCGTGCCGGGCCGCCTCCCGGCCTTGCTCAAGCGCTTCGAGACGATCACTCTGGATCTGTGGAAGAAGCACGGCATTCGTCAGGCGGGGTTCTGGACGACGGTTGTCGGCGAATCCAATCAAGAGCTGACCTATCTGCTGCAATGGGAATCGTTGGCCGATCGCGAGCAGAAATGGAATGCCTTCCAGAGCGATCCGGAATGGATCAGCAAGCGCGATGAGACCGAGCGTAACGGCGCCATCACCGCGACGGTGAAGAACCAGTTTCTTGCGCCCACGTCGTTCTCGTCCGTCAGGTAGCGATCGATGGCGCGCGGGCTGGACCATATCGTGCATGCGGTGCGCGATCTCGATGCTGGAGCTGCACTTTACCGCAAACTCGGATTCACCGTCGGCGCGCGCAACACGCATCCGTGGGGCACACAAAATCATATCGTGCAATTGCCGGGTTTCTTCGTCGAATTGCTCGGCATCGGAGATGCGTCGCGAATTCCCCCGCATGAAACGAGGGATTTTTCCTTTGGCGCCTTCAGCCGTGAATTTCTCGCGCGACACGAAGGCCTTTCGATGCTGGTGCTTGAAGGTCAAGGGGCGCAAGCCGATGCGGAGACATTTCGCGCTGCCGCGATCGGCGACTTTGCCGTGTTTGATTTCGAGCGTGAGGGAAAACGTGCTGACGGCACGCCGGTCAAGGTGGCGTTCTCGCTGGCGTTCGCACAAGATGCGCGGGCGCCGGATATCGGCTTCTTCACGTGCCAGCAGCATTATCCGGACAATTTCTGGAATGCGGCTTTTCAGCGTCACGCCAACCGTGTCTCGCGGATCGGTGGCGCCGTGATCGTCGCGGAGAACCCGAGCGATCATCACGTTTTTCTCTCCGCCTTCGTCGGCGAGCGTGAACTGCAATCGAGTTCGAGCGGCGTGAAGGTCACGACTCCACGCGGCGATATCCAGGTCATGGACCCGTCTGCCTATCGCACGCATTTCGGCATCGAGCCGCCGAGTATCGCGCGCGGCGCTTGCCTCGCCGCGATCCGGTTCATGAGCGACGCTATCGAAGCAACCAAAGTTGAGCTTGGGCGGTCGCAGGTCCCGCATGCGGAACGAATGGGAAAGTTGGTGGTCGGCCCTGACGTCGCCATGGGTGCGGCTCTCGTCTTTGAGTCCGCTCCGTAGTAGAGAAGCGGTCGCAGAATTTTCGGTCCGTGGAATAACGCATGTTGCAGCGATCGGTGCGCGCCAATCCGGTTGTGACGATCGGCGGTGTCCGGTTCGGCAACGCGCTGCCGCTGGCGCTGATTGCGGGCCCTTGCGCGCTTGAGAGCCGCGAGCACGCACTGGAAATGGCGTCCGCGCTGAAGGAGATCGCCGCGCGGCTCGGGGTCGGTCTCGTTTTCAAAACGTCATTCGACAAAGCCAATCGCACGAGTGCGGCGAGTGGGCGGGGGCTCGGGCTCGAAGCGGCATTGCCGATCTTCGCAGAGATCAGGGAGAAGACGGGGCTGCCGGTGCTGACCGATGTTCACGAGGCCGCGCAATGTGAAGCCGTCGCCCAAGCCGTCGATGTGCTGCAAATCCCGGCTTTCCTCTGCCGCCAGACCGATCTCCTCGTGGCCGCAGCCCGCACGAAGCGCGTCGTCAATGTGAAGAAAGGCCAATTCCTTGCCCCGCGCGACATGACCAACGTTGTCGCCAAGATCACGGGCGCAGGGAATGCCAATGTGCTTGCCACCGAACGCGGAGTTTCGTTCGGCTACAACACTCTCGTGTCCGACATGCGCGCCTTGCCAATCATGGCGCAGGAGACCGGCGCACCGGTGATTTTCGATGCCACGCATTCGGTGCAGCAGCCCGGCGGGCAGGGTACATCCTCGGGTGGCGAGCGGCAGTTCGTGCCTGCGCTCGCCCGTGCGGCTGTCGCCGTGGGCGTCGCCGGCATCTTCATTGAAACGCATCAGGACCCGGATCGGGCGCCATCCGATGGCCCGAACATGATTCCGCTAAAGGAGCTCGAGCCGCTGCTGAAGACGCTGATCGCGCTCGATCGTATCGCCAAGCAATAGATTTTCCCGCTTCCCTCCGGCATGAACCGCATTCTTATTGTTATCGGCTTCATTGCCTTTGCGACGTCGCTGTCGTTTCGCGCGATC
>CAZSAW010000188.1:0-36643 GCA_964604745.1 uncultured Hyphomicrobiales bacterium | reverse complement strand
GGCGCTGACGCTGATCGAAGGCCGAGACATCTGGCTTGGCCGGCCGGCCAATCACGTTCTCCATCGCAAGCATAACCGACAGCAGGCGCATTTCGTCATAGCCGCCGCACATCACCTGCATGCCGACCGGCAACGGCGCGCCATATTTCTGGACGGGCAGCGAGGCAGCGCACAATCCGAACGTACTCGCGACCCGGGTCGGGCCTGCGCACAGCGCGATCAACTCGCGATCCTTTTCCAGACTGACGAACTTGCCGGGAAATTCCGGAGGCAATTTGGACTTCGACGGCGCGATCCACGCATCGACTTCGCGCATCGCGGCTCGGCCCGCCTCGCAGAATTCCTTCTGCCGCCACAGCGCCTGAACATAGGCCTCGGCCGTAACCGTCAGGCCGGGCGCCGCGCGATCCGCGACATCGATATTCATCTGGTCTCGTTCGGCGAGAAACCTGTCGCGCCCCAATGCGGCGATAAATTCGGGCCGGCTGATGGTCGTGAAGACGTCATTCGCCGTCGTGACCTCCGGCATCGACACATCGATAATCTCGGCACCCCGGTCGGCGAGATCGCGCAAGGCAGCGTCGATGCATTTTCGCACCACATCGTCACAGCCGTCGAACAACACATCGACGCGGCCGAGACGCAGCCCCGCCAGCGGAGCGGGCTTGGGCAATCGACGCTCCAGCAATGTTGCGACGATCAACGCGCCATCTTCCGCCGACGCCGCAAGCGGTCCGACGGAATCGAGAGTGCGTGACAACGGGAATATCCCGTCAAGCGGCCACAATCCGGTCGTCGTCTTGACGCCAACGACGCCGCAAAAGCCTGCAGGACCGCGGATCGAGCCGCCGGTATCCGAGCCGATGCTGAAACCACAGAGACCCGCGGCGACCGCAACAGCCGAACCGCTCGATGAACCCGATGTGAGGCGAAAGGATCTTGCGTCCCACGGATTGCGCGGCGTTCCGCGCGAATAATTTGCCCCGCTGCTGCCGAGCGCGAATTCCACCGTCTTGACCTTGCCGAGGACGACACAGCCCTGCTGCTTGAGACGTTTGACAAACGTCCCTTCCGGCCCGATCAGCGCAGTCACATCCAATCTGGAACCCGCCGTCGTCGGCATTCCCTCGACGGCAAAAATATCCTTGATGGAGATCGGCACGCCCATCAGCGGCCCGAGATCGATACCAGACCGGATCAACTCATCGATCGCCTGGGCCTGACGCCGCGCGTGATCGCGGGCAACGTATTCATAGGCTCCCAATGTGGAATCGAGAGCGTCGATGCGGGCAAGATATGCGTCGGTCGCCGCGAGAGCGGACGTCTCGCCACGCCGCAGCCGACTTGCGAAGTTTGCTATGCCGGCAGCCAGGGGATCTGGCGGTAAGCTGGCCATCGACGTCCGCTACCCTTGCAACCACGCAACCGTTTTCCGCCAACATGGCTGCGGCAAATCGGCCGGCGCGTTTCCGCAGCGTCCCGGCGGCTGCGGAGCGAGTTCGAAAAACGGAATTAGGCTTCCGTATTACGGTCGCAAAGTCAAGCCGCCAGCTCCATTGCAGGGCGCGGCGCACGCATGCAGGCGCCGATCAGGGGTGACGGGAAACCACGCCGACGAGCGGGACGATTTTGTCGGCAAAGTTGTGCGTTCGTCGGTTGACTATCGATTGATATCCGGACAATTGTTACCGAAACACTCGCTCAAAATCGCCGAAGCCGACGGAAAGCTGACGCTTGCTCCCTTTCCTGCGAACGTGAACCGACGCCCATGAAACGTGCCAGAGGCACACTCGAGCGTTACATCGGAATCCTGGAGACGCTGACGCTTGCGCCGGCGGGCATGACGCTCAACGAGATTATCGCGAGCACCAAGCTGCCCCGAGGAACGGTGCATCGTCTGGTGAAGGCGCTGACGAAAGTCGGCTTCCTCACATCACGTGTCGGCCGCAGCAAAACGTACGTGCTCGGGCCGCGTCTGATGCGGCTGCTCTATAGCGGATTGTCATCCGATCTCGTCGTGGCCCTGGCTCGCCCGTTTCTGGAGGACCTGGCCAACGAATTCGGCGAAACCATTTTGCTCGCGCGGCTCAACGGCGAGCAGGTGGAGAAGGTTGCCGCGTGGATGCCACGCGAAGGCAAGTATTCTTACGTGCAACCGGGCCGCATCATGCCGATCAATGCTGCGGCGTCCGCAAAGGCGATCTTCGCGTTCCAGGATAAGGCGCTCATCGATGACGCGCTGTCCGGGCGTCTCACGCGCTACACAGCAAACACCAAGACATCCAAGTCGAAGGTCAAGCTGGAGCTCGCGCAGGTCAAACGTGACGGATTTGCCATCTGCCGCGATGAATTCGACCCGGGCGTGCTGAGCTATGCCTGCCCGGTGCACCTGACGGGATTCGGGACTCTTTACAGCATCGGCATTGTCGGACTGACCAAGCGCCTGCAGCGCCACGCCGCCAACAACATCATCACCGCGCTGCGAGCCCGATGTGACGCGCTCTCGCTGGCGCTTTACAGTCGCGTGAAGGGTCCGCAGAGCGAAGCTGTCGAGTCTTCCCCTTCGCGCGTGACCAACGGCGGCGCCTCGCACGGGCGCAAATCCGGTCGCGCGCCGAAAGGCCGACAGGGAGAGCGCGTGCTTCCGGTCGCGGCAGCCGCAGCGGCGAAGTAATCGAGATTTGCCGCAACGCGGCCGCGTATGCGCGGCGCCCGCAATCTCGCACAACGCAATAGCTCAATCTTGCGAAGCGCAGTTGTTTGCGCCGCGGATCTACGTTAATCTTCGCGTCCGTTAAATGGAATAGAACGTCCGTTATTTGCAATGCCCCTCACCACCGTAGAGGTGCTGGCCGAAGCTTTCGAAAAGGCCGGCACTCCGTTCATAGTCGGCCATCCCGGCGGAGAATCGGTCGAGCTGATGGATGCGGCGCGCAGGCGCGGCATGCGGTTCATTCTCACCAAACAGGAAGTGGCGGGTGCCATGCTCGCCTCGACTTGGGGCGAGATCACCGGTTGTCCGGGTGTCTGTCTCTCGACGCGCGGGCCGGGCACGGCCAACATGGTCAACGGCATCGCGCATGCCTTCCTCGATCGCGCCCCGCTCATCGCAATCACCGATCGCTATTCGGCGCCGGCGCACGAAATCGGACTACGTCAGCGGATCAATCAAGCGGCCATTTATGCTCCCATCGTGAAATGGGGCACGACGGTCGAGGCCCGCTCCATACGGCAGCAGATCCGGCGCGCGTTTCGGACCGCGCTTGCTCCCGCACCCGGCCCTGTCCAACTCGACATGCCGCAAAGCGAAACCACAAAGGAAGCCGGAGAACTCGTCGAGTCACCGCTTCTGCCGCAGACGCTGATGACCGACCCCGACCGCGACGGGCTCAAGGGCCCGTTGTCGATGCTGGCATCCGCCCGGCGGCCGATCATCCTCGCCGGCCTGGGTGTGCTGTGGCAGCAAGCCTCGAAAGAGCTCGTCAGGCTGGCCGAACAGCTCGGCGCACCGGTCCTCACCACGTCGAAATGCAAAGGCGTGATTTCCGAAGACCACCCGCTGCGTGCAGGCTGCATCATTGGCGGTTTGATCGAACGCAAGCTCGTGATGCAATCCGACCTGATCATCGCGGTTGGCCTCGATCCGGTCGAATTGCAGCCAAAGCCGTGGCCCTATAGCATTCCGGTCCTCGCGATCTCGTTGTCGCCGAGCCTCGATGCGCTTGTTCCTGCCGATCCTGAAATCGTCGGAAATCTGAAGACCATTCTCGCGCGGCTGGCCGAATGGACGAACGGCGGATCGAACTGGGGCGAGCAGGCGGCGCGCCAGTTCCGCGAGGAAGTCACCGATGCGCTCAACACGCCGAGCACCGGGCTCTCTCCGCAGCGCGCGATGGAAGCGGCACGCGATGCTCTCCCGCGCAACACGATTGCGACTTGCGATGCCGGCGCGAGCCGCCTCCTCGTCGTGCAAAAATGGCAGTCCTACGGCCCGCGCGAATTCCTGACGTCGAACGGTCTTGGCTCGATGGGCTATGCCGTTCCGGGCGCCCTCGCCGCCCGCATGGCTTTTCCGGACCGGCCGGTCGTGGCGTTTACCGGCGACGGCGGATTCCTCATGGCGGTTGCCGAGTTGCAGACAGCCATGCAGGAAAACCTGCCGATTATCGTCGTTGTCCTCGATGACGAGGAGATCGGCATGATCCGGGTGAAGCAGGAGATCAAGGGCATCCCCCGCTACGGCATCAAGCTCGGCGGGATTGACTGGGAGAAGCTTGCCCAATCCTTTGGCGCCGATGGCACGGTCGTCGAGACCGAGCAGGCGCTGAGCGACGCCTTGAAAGCCGCGGTGAAATCGGGGCGGACAACCCTGATCGCGGCGCGCATCGACCCGTCAGGTTACGTGGCGCAATTCAACGCGTTGCGCGAGCTTTAGCGCCAGCCAACAAAAGCCGGCGCCTCAGGTCAGGTCGTGCCGGTTTTTCGTCAGGAAATCTACCGCCGCATCGACGGTGATTTGAATGTCGCGCGGGGCATGCGAGGCGTTGATATAGGCGCGCGTACCGCGCGCGGGATAGATGAAAACCCCACTGTTGAGCATATGGTTGCGGTAAGCCCGCTCCTTCTCGTTTCCGCCATTCTGACGATAGCTGTAGAGGTCGCGATAATTCCTTGGCGGCTCGGAATCGAAATAGAGATACCAGACCGAGCCGTAGCCGTAGCATGTCGCGCGTATTCCGAGCCGCGCGATCGCTTCGTTGATCCCCGCCCGCAAATCGTCTCCCGCCTTGTAAAGACGGTCATAGAATCCCGGCCGTTCGAGAATTTCGATCGTCTTGAGCGAGGCAGCGGTCGACACCGGATTGTCGTTGAAGGTTCCGGAAAAGAACGCCTCGCCGTGTGGAAACAGGATGTCCATGTATTTCCGCTTCCCGACCAGCGCGGATATCGGATACCCGTTCGCCATCGCCTTCCCGAAAATGGCCAAGTCGGGGGTGATCGCTTCAATTTTCTGCATGCCCCCGAGGCCATGCCGGAAACCGGTGACGATTTCGTCGAAAATAAGCGGGACATCGGCGGCGGTGCACAATTCGCGCAGTCCGCGCAGAAAGTTCGGTTGTGCCGCGATGCCAAAACCGTGGATGAAGGGTTCGACGAACACGCAGGCGATATTCGCCTTTTCCTTCTCGATCCGTTGCGCGGCGATGTCGAGATCGTTGTAGGGCAGGACAATCGTGTTCGCCAGAACGTCAGGCAGCAATCCGCCGGTGTCGGCGACGGTGCGCGGCGCATTCGCCGGCCCGAAATCCGATTCTTTCGGGTTGGTGCTCATCGCGACCGGATCCGCCCAACCCTGGTAGCCGCCCTCGAATTTCACGATCTTCGGTCGGCCGGTGAAAGTGCGCGCCACCCGGACCGCGAAATGCGCAGTGTCGGTACCAGCATTGCAGAAGACGCTCATCTCCGCGCACGGAATGCATTCGCTCAGCTTCTTGCAAAGCCCGATGCTCTTCTCGTGCGGCAGCGCGAATTGAACCCCGATATTCTGAACCGTGTCGATGACGGCCTGATTCACTTCGGGATGAGCGTGGCCCAGGATGATCGGCCCCGCTCCGCAGTAATAATCGATGAACTCGTTGCCATCGATATCGGTGAGCCGGCAACCCTTTGCGTGATGGGCATAAATGAAATTCGGCGACCACCATTTGCCGTCCGGACTTCCGCCCGGCGCGTATCGACTGGCCTCCTGCTGGAAGGCGGAGGATTTCCGGAGATCCAGCGTGATGTCGGTGCGCATGCCTCTGTTACGCCCGCCTCGCCATGTCATCCGATCACGGCAAAGGCGTCGATCTCAACGAGGAAGTCCTTGTTGACGAGATCGGCCTTGACCGTGGCGCGCGCCGGCGGCTCGGTCGAGAAATAGCTTTTGTAGATCTCGTTCATGGCCGCAAAATTCGCGAGGTCGGTGATATACACCGTCGTCTTGGCGATATCGGTCATTTTGGCGCCGGCGGCTTCGATAACGGCCTGAACATTGTCCAGCACCTGCCGCGTCTGCGCGCCAATGTCGCCGCGTCCGACGATTTCGCCTTTGGCGTTCAGGGACACCATTCCCGATACGAATACGAGATTTCCCGCCTTGGTGCAGGCCGAGTAAGGCGCGCCCGGCACCTTCGCGACCTTGTCTGATGAGATAATGACCTTGCCCATCTTCGTCTCCGATGACATCAGCGCTGCAAAATCGTGCCAAATCCGCGCGAGTTGAGTCAAGAGACCGCTTCCTTATTTTGGAACCCATGTTCCAAAATTCGGTCAGCTCCGTTATGCTCGCCCGACCGTTGTGCGTGTAACATCCGGCCGTGCTCAGAAAATCATCGCCTCTGCCGGTACATTCGTCGAAGGTAGCGATGGAATGACCAATCTTTCAGAACTGCCTGCGCATCGACTGTCCCGCGGCCTGGCAAACGGCGAATTCCGATCCATCGATATCGTCGGCGCATTTCTGAAAAATATCGCAGCATGTAATCGAAGGTTGAGTGCTTTCATCGACATCTATTCCGAAGATGCATTGAATGCCGCGGAGGCTGCGGACAAGGCGCGGCAATCCGGTCATGCCGTTGGTCCGTTGCACGGTATTCCGATCGCGCTCAAAGACCTGATCGAGATTGAAGGCCGGATCGTCACGGGCGGTTCGGCGATGTGGCGGCAGCGCCGCGCCGAACGAACAGCAACGCTGGCGCAGAAGCTGATCGGTCACGGCCTGATCGTGCTCGGCAAGACGCACACGGTCGAGTTTGCGATGGGCGGTTGGGGCACGAACCATCACATGGGTACGCCCTGGAATCCGTGGGATTTGCGCGTCGCGCGCACGCCGGGCGGCTCAAGCAGCGGATCAGGCGTTGCGGTTGCTTCAGGCATGGCGCCCTGGGCAGTCGGAACGGACACCGGCGGTTCGGTACGGCTTCCGGCCTCCTGGTGTGGCTTGACTGGATTGAAAACCAGCATCGGGCGCGTGAGTACCTATGGCGTGCTGCCGCTCAGCCCGACGCTCGACACACCGGGACCGATGACGCGCTGTGTTGAGGACGCCGCGCTCCTTTTGTGCGCGATGCAGGGCGCGGACCGAGCGGACCCGCGAACGCTCGGGCTCAGTCCCAGCGATCCCTGGCCCGGCCTGCGCAAAGGCATTCGAGGCATGCGATTTGCATCGATTTCGGCAGCGGAGCGCGAGTTTGTATCTGGCGACGTCCTGTCTGCCTACGATGCAAGCCTCGATGTCCTGACACGTCTGGGAGCGGAGATATTGCAAATCGAATTTCCCCGAAGCTGCAGCGAGCTCGGTCAGCTCAACGGGCAGATCATGGCGGCAGAAGGCTATACGATCGCCAAGGATTTCATCGACGACGAAAGCCAGCCGCTTGATCCGGACGTTCGCCCACGACTGCAGGCAGGCAAGAATGTTTCCGCACACGCCTATCTCACGGTGCTTCAGACGCGTGAAGACCTGAAGCGCGAGTTTCAGGCGATCTTCGCGACGTTCGACGCAATTCTGACACCGACAACGACAATGACGGCACTGCCGCTGCAGGCGGTGGATCAAAGCCGGTCGCCTGCGCACTTCACGCGCTTTGTCAATTTTCTCGATCTGTGCGCCCTTGCCGTACCGAACGGCATGAGTGGCGAAAACCTGCCGACCTCGCTGCAGATCATTTGTCCGTTCGGCGATGAAGCAACAGCGCTTCGCATCGGCTGGTCGTTTCAGTCCGCGACGAAATGGCACGAATCCCGCCCGCCCAGCCAGTCCAACCTCAACTGACTCCATGACCTTCAGCGTGAGTGCAGAATGAAACAAAAGGCGAGAGCAAACGGCGATCCGTTTGCGTTTGAGCTGTTCAAGAACGCGATGCATTCGCTCGCCGACGAGATGGTGCTGACCATCTGCCGTACGAGCTATTCCAGCGTCGTCAAGAACGGCATGGATTTTTCGACGGCCATCTGTGACGGCCGGGGCCGCCTGATCGCGACGGGGCTGACCCAGGCCAACCACCTCGGCGCCATTCCGACCGCAATGGCGTCATTCCTGCGGCACTTCGACAACGAAGCGCGCCCCGGTGACGTGTTCATGCTCAATGATCCGTTCGACGGCGGCATGCATCTGCCGGACATCTTTCTGGTCAAGCCAATCTATTTCAACGGCCAGCGCATCGCGTTTGCGGCGACCGTCTGCCACCACACCGATGTCGGCGGGCGCGTCGCGGGGTCCAACGCGGCCGACTCGACCGAATGTTTTCAGGAAGGCTTGCGAATCCCGCCGCTGAAATTCTACGAACGCGGAAAGCGTAACGAGACCATCTGGAAGCTTATCGAGAAGAACGTGCGTGCGCCGACGCTGGTCCAAGGCGACCTGCGCGCCCAGCTCGCGGCCTGTCACATTGCCGAACAGGGCATGATCGCCCTCTTCCGCGAACATGGCCTGAAATCGGCGACCGGCTATGTCAGCGAACTTCTCGACTATACCGAACGGCTGACGCGCGCGGCGATCCGCGACCTGCCCGACGGAAAGTTCGATTTCGAGGATTGGCTTGACGATGACGGCATCGACGTCGGCGTGCCGATCCGACTGAAGGTGACCATTCACAAGGAAGGCGATCAGCTTCACGCCGACTGGACGGGAACTGCCAGCCAGGTGAAAGGCGCGCTGAATTGCACGTTGTCCTACACGCAGGCCGCGGTTTATACCGCTGTCAAGGCGATCATGCCCGCCGACATTCCCGCCAATGAAGGTTTTTTCCGTGCCATCACCGTCGAAGCGCCGCCCGGCACGATCGCCAATGCCGTGATGCCGGCGGCGACGGCAGCCCGCGCTCTGACTGGATTCCGTCAACTCGACTGCTGCTTTGGCGCGCTTGCCAAGATGGTCCCTGACCGCTCCTGCGCCGCATCCGATGGCGGCAATATCGGCGTCGCTGTCGGCGGCTATCGCGCCGACCGCAGCGGCTACATCTATGTGGACTTTCATTGCGGAGCCTGGGGCGGGCGTCCGTGGGCCGACGGCCTGCAAGGCAATGCCAGTCTCTTCTCGAACCTGTCGTCAACATCCGCGGAAATGTCGGAGATCGAAGGACCGATCCGTGTCCGCGCTTTCGAGTTTCTGCAGGATAGTGGTGGCGCCGGCCAATATCGCGGCGGGATGTCGTTCCGACGCGACTACGAAATGAAAGAGGACGAAGGAACGTTGCAGATTCGCAATGATCGCTGCGATCTGGCCCCGTTCGGACTTTTTGGCGGAAAGCCTGGCCGCCGCGGACGCAACGTCCTCAACCCGAACACCGAGCGCCAGGAGCCAATGCCGGGCAAGGTCACGCGGACCATTCGAAAGGACGACATCTTCCGCTATGAACAGGCAGGCGGTGGCGGCTGGGGCGATCCGCTCAAGCGCGACCCCGCGCGTGTCCTGTCCGACGTGCGCAACGAATATGTCAGCGCAACAGCGGCGCGGGACGAATACGGCGTCGTCATCGATACGCGAACCTGGTCGTTCGACGAGGCGCAGACGCGTGCCTTGCGCGAGCGCATGCGCGCCGGCCGCGATGCGGTCCTTCAAGTCGATCGTGGAACGCTTCCGTCCGAACTCGTCGCAAAAGACGCTTGAGCGGGCAAACTTTTACGCCGGGTCGCTGAGAAGGCTTGCCAGCGATGGATCGAGATTGGTCGCTGCTTTCCCCTTGCGCGGCCGCAGCACGGCCTTCTGGGCCACCAGCGTTTCCGCCATATACACTGCAGCGGAAACGCAATCGACGACGGGGATGGACACGCGATGGCCGATCCGTGCGGCAAGTCCTGCAAGCGGCGTTCCGGCAAGGACAGCAACATCGGCGCCGTCTTCCTGAACCGCCCTTTCGCACAGCGATACAAGCAAATCCTCCTTTTCATTCTGGACGGAGGCGATGTCCTTGAAATCACCACCGAGCAGGCTGATGCCCGCCATGCGATTCACCAGCCCATGATATTCGACGCATTCGCGAAACCACGGCCCGAGCGACTGCGAAAACGACACGACGCTGAATCGGCGGCCGAGCATGCAGGCCGTGAACAAACCTGCCTCGGCAAGGCCAACCGTCGGAATCGGCAGCAATTCGCGTGCAGCCGGCAGGCCGGGATCCCCGAAAGCTGCCAGCACCGCTGCATCGCATCCACGCCAATGGTCGGCGAGCATCTCAAGCGCAGCAACCGCACCGATCGCCGCTTCCGCCCGCGTCGCGATATAGGGCACACCGCGTCTTGCAGTTACCGAAACGATCTCCGTGCCGGGACGCGCTGCAGCCGATGCGACTTTGTGAATGATCGCGGTGATCGAGTCCGAGGTGTTCGGATTGACAAAGAGAAGTTTCATGTGCCGCGTCCCGTGACTTCCGTAGCCGTTAACAAGTCATCCTCATTTCACGCAGGTGCTCGTCATGCCCCACATCACGACAGATGACGGCGTAAAGCTATACTACGAGGAAACAGGGAGCGGCATTCCCGTTATTTTCGTTCACGAGCTCGCGGGCGATGGCCGGTCATACGAGCCGCAGATTCGCTATTTCGCCCGCTCCTACCGATGTATTGCCTACAATGCCCGCGGATATCCTCCCTCTGATATCCCGGACAGCGCGGGCTATTCGCAAAATCGTGCGCGGGACGATCTCCTCAGCGTTCTCGACGCGCTGAAAATCGACACCGCGCATATCGTCGGCCTTTCGATGGGCGCTTTTGCCGCCCTGCATTTCGGTTTCACCTATCCGGCGCGCGCCCGTTCGCTCGTCATCGGCGGATGCGGCTATGGCGCAGAGCGCAACCGGCGGGAGCAATATGTCGCGGAGGTAGAGGCGTCGGCGCAGTCGTTCGAGCGCGATGGGCCGGAAGCCGCCAAAGCCTATGCGCTTGGCCCGACCCGGGTGCAATTCCAGAACAAGGATACGCGCGGCTGGCACGAATTCGTGGACCAGTTCACGAGACTTTCTGCGCAAGGCATCGTTCGAACGTTGCGCGGCGTGCAGCGGACGCGTCCATCGCTCTACGACCTTGAGGAGCATATGAAGGCGATCACCGCGCCGACGCTGATCATGGTTGGCGACGAGGATTGGCCCTGTCTCGAACCCGCGCTGCTGATGAAACGCACGATTGCGACCGCGGGGCTTGTGGTAATCCCCAATTCAGGCCACGCGATCAATCTTGAGGAGCCGGACGCGTTCAATCGGCAGGTCGCAGACTTCTTCCACGCCGTCGATGTAGGCCGCTGGCCGCGGCGAGATCCTCGCGCGATGGTTCGCGCGATTCTCGGGACGGCCAAGTCGTGACATTGCCGGCCGCCTTCAGTCGTGAAGGCCGCCGGCTTCAGGAAAAGGCGCTACCCGCCAATGATTGGGCGGCTGTTTCGAAAGCCCATCGGTTAGCAAAGGGCGCAACCGGCCGCGGATTTGTTACGGGCAGAATAGATGCCGCAATCAATCCATCACCACGCCGCCGTCGACCAGCATCGTCTCGCCGTAGACGAATGATGCATTGTCAGAGAGGAGAAACACGACGCCGTTGGCGATTTCCTCCGGCGTGCCGAAGCGGCCAAGCGGGACGGAACTCTCGACCATCTGCTTGATGTCCGGAGTCATGCCGTCATGCATCTTCGTGAACATCGGGCCCGGGCAGAGGCAATTCACGCGCACACGGCCATGTAGAGTGCCGAGTTCGCGCGCAAGCGAGCGCGTGAACAGCATGACCCCACCTTTCGACGCCCCGTAGGCCGACTTGCCGAGCCGTCCGCCGCCGCGCTTCGCCGTGTCGGACGCAATCGTAACGATCCGGCCGACTTCGCGCGGAATCATCGATTTCAACGCCTGCTGAACGCAAATGAATGTCCCGCGCAGATTGATGTTCATCACGCGGTCCCATTCGTCGATCGTCAGGTCGAGAATCCGCGTCGTGCTCTGGATGCCGGCGCAGGTCACGAGCCCTTCGACCGGCCCATTCGCCTGCACGACCGCCTCGAAGCATTTGGCAACGGCTGCAGGATCGCTCACGTCGAGCTTATGCCCGCTCACCTTGCCCCCGCGCGAGGCGAGCCGCGCGACGGCCTCCTTGAGCGTGGCCTCATTCGCGTCGAGACAAACGACGCGCACGCCGAGATCTAGCAGAGCATTCGCCACTGCGTAGCCGAGCCCGGTCGCGGCGCCGGTTACGACGACATTCTGCAGCGACACTTTCATCGCCAGGGTCCTTCAGACAAACGCACGCCACCCACAAGCGGATGTCGGCAAAGATCGGATGGGATCCCGCGCCCGCTGGGGCGCGGGACTTCTCACGCCTATTCCTGCGTGCTCACGGCGCTGACGCGATCGATAAGCGGCTGGCCGATCTGCTTGGCGTGATCCGTCCAGACGGACTTCATCGCCTCGCGGAACTGCTTCAAGCCCTCGGCGTCAACGGTATTGATGAGCATGCCGTGGCTCTTGGCTTCGGCGATCGCCTGCTCGGCCGCGACCTTGTCGATGTCGTATTTCTTGTTGCCGAATTGCCGGATCTTCTTTTCCAGCAATTGCTGCATCGCCGGATCGAGCTTGCCCCAGAACGTCTTGTTGAACGACACCATCACGGCATCGCCGCTGTAATTCACGAGGCTCACATACTTGGCCAGATCCCACCAGCGCTCGGCGACGAGATAGTCCGTCGGCCGTTCCGCGCCGTCGATCGTGCCGAGTTGCATCGCGGTCGGGATTTCCGAGAACGGCAGCGGCAGCGGCTGCGCGTTGATCGCCTTGAACGCGTCAACCCACAGCTTGATTTCCGGCACCCGGAAGCGAAGCCCCGCGGCATCGGACGGCTTCGTGATCGCGCGCTTGTTGTTAATGAATTGCCGCAACGGCCGCGACCATGCGTCCACAACGTGAAGGTTGCGATTTTCCTGTTCGGCATAGAAGTCGTTCAGCGTGCCCTTGCGGCGCACGCGCTCGAGTCCGTCCATGTCCTTGAACATGAACGGCAGACTGAGGACGCCAACGCGAGGATCGACGCCGGTATAGATGCTCGTGGCAATCCAGCCGGCGTCGACATTGCCGGCCTGCACGTTCTGAATCATGGTCGTGATCTTGCCGCCGGACAGGCTTGCGCCGGCGTGCACTTCAAGCTTCAACTTGCCGCCCGATTCGCTGGCAATCTCGCTCGCCATTTCGGTGAGCACCTTGTGTGTATTCGACGACGAATTTTCGTCGTGCTCCACGCGGATCACGGTCTGCGCATGCAGCGCCGGAACCGCCACGAGCATTGCCGCGAGCGCAAGCACCGCGCCCGAAATCACATTCCTCATTGCAACTCTCCTTGCATCTTCAAGATGTCGAACCGTTTCCATTCCTATTGCGCGCCTCATTTCACGGGCGCGCTTCTTTCACTGCAGAAAGAACTCGCGCAGGAGTGCATTCACTGTCTGCGGCTCCTCGAGATTGTTGAAATGCCCCGTACCCGGGATCGTGACCACGCGCGCTCCGGGGATCGTGTCCGCCATGACCTTCGTGGACAACGCCACCGCCTCATCATGCTCGCCGGCGATAAGGAGCGTGCGCACCGGGAGCCTGCGCAACTTGTCGGCAAGCGCCGGGATGGTCGGACGCTTGGCGATGACTTCGCGCGCAGTATGCGCGACGCCGACCACCGAATTCGACATGATCATGCTACGCAGAAGATCGCGTTCCTTGGCGCCGCGGTTGCTGTATTCGGAGAACACGCCGTTCAGCATCACCTTGTCGGCAAACGCCGCGATACCGCCGCGTTCTGCCGTCAACGCCCAGTCATTGGTGCGCTCGACGAACGTGGCGTGGTCGTCTGATCCAGAACCGGTGCCGGACACGACCAGCGACGCGACACGGTCGGGATGGGCGATGGCAAAGTTGAGCGCAATGTTGCCGCCCATCGACAGCCCGCAGATATCGGCTTTGTCTGCACCAAGATGATCGAGCAGAGCGAGCAGATCGGCAACGGAACGGTCCTGCGAATAGGCGCCGGCATCGTCTGGAGCGTCCGACTTGCCGAGGCCACGCACGTCGTACAGCACGACGCGCCGCTCCTTGTCGAATAGGCCGCGCTGCGGCGCCCACATGGCGCTGTGGGTCGGATAAGCGTGCACGAATACAAGATGGCGCTCGCCCGCGCCGGTCACATCGTAAAACAGCTTGACGCCGTCGATCGAAACGAAGGGCATGTTAGCGCGCGATCTCGCGGAAATTCTGCGCCAGGGCCTGCGAGAACTTCACGTCATTGATGTGCAGGGGCAGCCTGATGACCCGCCGCTGCGGCGTCTGATTGATGTTACCTTCCAGCGCTGCAAAGAGAGCGCGGTCGGCGTCCGGATCGTGAAATGGCTTGCCCGGTGCGTCGATCGCCGACACCCCTCCCTCCGGAATCAGCAGGCGGACGGGGCCTTCGCACTCGTTCAGCTTGTGCGCGATCCATTCGCCGAAGCGCTTGTTTTCCTCGGCTGTGGTGCGCATCAACGTCACCTGCGGATTGTGCTTGTAGAGATTTCGCGCGCGGAATTTTTCCGGCACGGTGTCCATCGCCCAGAAATTCACCATATCGAGAGCGCCGCACGAGACCACATAAGGCACCTTCGTGCGGGCAATCGCCCCGAAACGATCCTCGGTGCAGGGCAGGACGCCGCCGAGGAGATAATCCGCGACTTCCGTCGTCGTGATGTCGATCACGCCGCTGAGGAAGCCGCCGTCCACGAGCTTTTCCATCGACTGCCCGCCGATGCCCGTGGCGTGAAACACCATGCAGTCGAAGTCCTTCTCGAGCTCGGCTCTCACCTGATCGACGCACGCGGTGGTCACGCCGAATTGCGTCAGCCCAATCTCGGGCTTGCCGCCGCGGATATCGGGAACCGCACGGCTTGCCATGCCCGCTATCGCATGCGCGGCATTGCCGAGCACGGTGCGGTTGATGCGGTTGAGCCCGGCAATGTCGGTGATCGAATACATCATGCAGATGTCACAAGGGCCGACATACGGCGCGACGTTGCCTGACGCGATGGTCGAGACCATGAATTTTGGCAGACCGACCGGCAGTGCGCGCATCGCCTGCGTGACGATGGCCGTATTGCCCGAACCGCCAAGCCCGATCACGCCGGCAATATCGTCGCGCGTTTTCAGATATGCCGTCAGCGCCTGCCCCATTCCTTCGATGGCGGCGCCGCGGTCCTCGAGTCCGAGAACGGCATCGCTGCCACGCGGATGGTGTCTGGCGATTTCGGCGGCGGCGACATCAGCTGTCCCGCGCGATTTGGTGCCAACATCGATGAGGATCGCAGGCATGCCCGCCGCAACCACCATCGATTTCACATAGTCGAGCTCCTGCTGCTTGGTATCGCAGGTGCCGACGACATAAACGCTTTTCACCACGCTCGCTCCAGCATTCCATCCCGGGCAGATCGTCCGTCATTAACTCCGCGAACGTTCATGCCAAGCAGGAATAGTAACGCCCTGCATGCCGTCATGTAAAGAAGCCCGAATCCACTTTACCGCTATTTTACAGGTCCATTTTCGCATCGCAGCGGACGGGCTTTCGCAAGGGTCTTTACAACGCCTCTCTCATGCGCCTAGATTTCCCGTGAACGTTCACGGACGGCGATGCCAAACAAACAAAAATCAAGATCGGTGACCTTGAAGGATGTCGCGCAGCGCGCGGGCGTCTCCTATCAGACCGTGTCGCGCGCGGTGAACGGGCACGCCGACATCAGTCCGGAAACGCGAGCCAAGATCCTCAGAATTGCGGAGCGGCTGGGCTACAGCCCGAACCGCCTGGCGGGAAGCCTGCGGACAAGCCAGTCCAAGGTCATCGGGCTGGTGGTTTCCGATATCGAGAACGTTTTCTTTGCCGAGGCGGCCTCCGGAGTCGAAGCGGAGGCGCGCAATCGCGGCTATTCCGTTCTTCTCGCCAATAGCGGCGAGGATCATCTGCGTGAACAGCAGGCCGTGCGCAACCTGCTCGAGCGCCGCGTGGACGGCCTGATCCTGGCGCCGGCGCAGGGCGACCACAGCTATCTGCAAACCGCGCTGCCCAAGAAATTCCCGATCGTCACGATCAATCGCAAGATCGAATTCGCCCGTTGCGGAGCGGTCGTCATCGAAAACGAACAGGCCGCGCGGCGGGCGGTCGAATATCTGATAGCGCGCGGCCACCAGAAGATCGGCGCGATCGTCGCGAGCGCCGAACTGTCTACGTCGCGCGAACGTCTCGCCGGATTTCGGGCCGCGATGACGAAGGCCGGATTGCCGGTGCGACGTGAGTGGCTCGCGACTGGCACCGTTCGCCCGGAAGGGGCGCGGATCGCGGCGATAAAGATTTTCACGCAAGCCGATCGCCCAACGGCGCTGATGACGTCGAGCCATCGTATTTCGGAAGGCGTGCTGCTCGCTCTGAAAGAGCTGGGCCTGAAATTCGGGCGCGATGTCGACATCGTCGGCTTCGACCACGTTCGCTGGTCTGCCCTGATCGACCCGCCCATGGCGGTCATCGAGCAGCCGACACAAGACATCGGTCGCGAAGCGACCCGCATGCTGGTCGACATGATCAATGGGACCGCCGGACCTTCCATCGTCAGACTGCCCGCGCGGCTCATCACGCATGAGGAGGCCGAGCTGCAAATTTCTGCCTGAGAGTCTCAAAAAAATAAACACTGTGGAGGAAAGCAATGAAGTTCAAACTGATCGCGTCTCTCGCGCTATTCGCGAGCCTTGCCGTGACGTCGGCGCAGGCTCAGCAATCCGTCACCATCCGGGCCGAACACGACGAGCCGAGCGGCTCCATCACCGACCGCCTGCTCAACCAGATGGCCGAAGACGTGTCCAAGGCGACCGGCGGCAAGGTGAAGCTCGAAGTCCATTCCGGATCGAGCCTGTCGGGCGGCAAAATTCCGACGATGATTCAGAACGTCCAGGCTGGCAACGTCGATCTGTCGTTTGTTTCGAGCGGCGTCTATGCCGCGATCGATCAGCGCATCGGGGTGCTGAGCCTGCCATTCATGTGCGGCTCGATCGACGATCTGGAGAAACTCAGCCGCAAGAGCGGCATCATGGACAAGATCTACGCCGATCAAGACGCCAAAAATTTCCACATCGTCGATACATGGACGCGCGCGTTGCGTCAGATCGCCAACAACAAGCGTGAGATCAAGACCCCAGCCGATATCAAGGGACTTCGATTCCGCGTTCCCGAATTCAAGCTGTGGATCGACACGTTCAAGACGCTGGGCGCGACGCCGGTGCCACTGCCGTTCTCGGAAATTCCGACCGCGCTCCAGCTCGGCACCATCGATGGCGCCGAACGGCCCTCTGAATTCCTGAAGACCGAGAGCTGGTGGGACCTCGCCAAATACGTGAGCATGGTCAATTACAGCGGCGACGTGCTGCTGGTCGCCTTCAACAAGGCGTTCTGGGACAAGCTCGATCAGCCGACGAAGAAATTGTTGACCGACAAGCTGAAGGAGTATGGCGACAAGAAATTCAACGAGGAGAAGACCGTTGAACAGGGCGTCATCGAACTGCTTCGCCAGCACAACGTGAAGGTCACCCTGCTCACCCCCGACGAGGTCAAGCAGTTCCGCACCGCGATGGACCCGGTCTGGGCCGACAACCAATCGCGCATCGGCAAGGATCTGATTGCCGCTGCCGAAAAAGCGGTCGCGCACAAGTAAGCGGCAACAAGGGGACACTCGACGCGAGGAGAGCGAAGAAATGATTTCGCTATTGTGGTTCGGTGGATTTCTTCTGCTCCTCCTGATCGGTGTTCCGATTTCGATCGCGATCGGTCTCGGGGCCATGCTGGCGCTGCTCGTTTCGCATGGGACGAACGCGCTCATGGTCCCGACCATGCTGATCTCGTCGATGGACTCTTTTGTTCTTACGGCCGTGCCGCTGTTCATGCTCACCGGTGCGATCATGCAGCGAGGCACGCTGGCCGAACGGCTGTTCGGTTTCGCCGACAGCCTCGTGGGCTGGATGCGCGGCGGCATGGGCCACGCCAACATCGTCGCCAGCATGATCTTCGGGGGAATTTCCGGATCGGCGGTGTCGGACGCTGCCGCCCTTGGCCCGATGGCAATCGAGCTGATGCGCCGCACGGGCTACAGCAAGGGAACGGCGGCCGCGATTGCAGTGAGCGCGTCGACCTTGGCGGCAATTATTCCGCCGAGCATTATCATGGTCGTCTATGCGGTCGCCGCCGGCGTTTCCGCGAGCAAGATGCTGGTGGCCGGTCTCATTCCGGGCGTCATCTGCGGCCTGGCAATGATGCTCGTGAATTTCTTCGTTGCCCGCTTCACCGGCATCAAGCCGACCAAGAAATTCAGCCTGCGCGAGGTCGGGCGTCAGACCTATAGCGCCGGCTGGGCAATCGCCGCACCGGGCATCATCATTGGCGGATTGCTGACCGGTTTCTTCACGCCCACCGAGGCTGGCCTGATCGCCGCCCTCTATTCGTTTCTCGTCGCCTGGCTCATCTACCGCACCATCACGCTGCGCGACATGGTCTCGATTCTCATCGAGGTGGGACGTGGTGCCGGCGTGGCGCTGCTGATTCTCGCGACCGCCTCACTCGCTGCTCATATTCTCGCGGTCGAACAAATCCCGCAGCTTGCTGCAAATTTTGCGACGAGCGTCTCCGGCAACATGGCCGTCGTCTGGATCGTTCTGGTCATCTTCTTCCTCATCGTCGGGATGTTCATGGAGGGGCTTGCCGCCATCATCATCCTGATGCCGGTGTTCCTGCCTTTCATCAACAAGCTTGGCATCGATCCGATTCACTTTGGCGTCGTGTTCGTCATCGCCCTGTGCGTCGGTTTCATCACGCCGCCCGTCGGCGTGTGCCTCTTCGTCATTGGCCGGGTGGCAAATATCTCGATCGAGCAGCTTACGTGGTACGCGCTGCCGTACATCCTCGCGATGATCGCCGTGCTGTTCCTCCTGATCTACTTCCCTTCGCTCTCGCTCTTTCTCACCCGGTTCGCCTGAGGCAGCGCCATGATCAAAAATTCAAAATTCTGGCACGCTTTCCTCGCCGTCGAAGGGGTTGTCGTTCGTCTCGAACGCGCGATGATCTTTGTCACCTTTATCGGTATGGCATTCTTCGTCTTCGCCGGCATCGTCTTCCGCCTAGGCAATTTCACCGTGCCATGGACGAACGAGGCGGCGCAGCTCATCCTCATCTGGCTGATGTTTACCGGCGCCAATCTGGGGACCTATTACCGCGAGCATGTTGGCGTCACGATCCTGCCGGATGCATTGCACGGGCGCGCGAGACTCGCGGTAGTCCTCTTTATTCAGCTCGCAATTCTCGTCTTCTCCATCTACATCCTCGTCGCGGGCAGCCAGTTCGTCAGCCTGCAGAAGATGATGGGTGGCACGACCTTCTCGCTGCCCTACGACATTCCGAAATATATCATCGCCCTCATCCTGCCGATCTCGTTCCTGGCGGGGACGATTCACGCCATCCACCATCTCGTCGAACTGGACGCGCCGACCACCGGCCTGACCGACTTCGGCGGCGACGCGTCAGACATCAAGAACACGGTCGGCCTGACATGACGATGCCGGGTCTTCGACCGCGCCTGGGCTTCAGCCCGGTCGCCATCGCGCAATGCACGTTCGAGGAGTCCGTCACGCATACGGCGGCGGCGGGCTTCTCGGGCATGGCGCTGCGCTATGACAAGCTCGAAGACTATCTCAGCCGCGGCCACACGATTGCCGACGCGCGCTCCTTGATGAAGCGCCACGGTTTGCGCTTCAGCGAAGGCGGCTTCCTTGCCGAATGGCAATTTCACGGCGGCGTTCCGCTCGTGTGCGGCCGGAAGCGCCAGGGCGGTGCGGACGAAGCAGATGACAGGCTCCTTGCACGCTACCGAATCTTTCTCGAGCGCTGCGGTGAGCTTGAATGCAAGAACCTGACTGCATCCGTCGCCGTCTGGGATGCCGGCGATCTTGCAACGGCCGCGGAAGATTTCGCCGCGTTGTGTGATGTCGCGCATCCCTACGGCGCGAAGATCGGCCTCGAATTCATGGGACACGCGCCGCAGGTCAAGGACGTCAGGACGGCGCTCAATCTCGTCACGGTGGCGAACCGTCCGAATGGCGGCCTCGTCATCGATACCTTCTTCATCCACCAGGGCCGCTCGAAGCTGACTGACCTGAATGATGTGCCGGTCGACCGCATCTTCAACGTGCAGCTTGCCGACGCCAAGCCGAAACCGGCGGAAACTCTCAACATGCTCGAAGACCGGCTGTTCCCCGGCGAGGGCGCCGCACCTGTGCGTGACGTGGTGCTGCTGCTCTTGAAGCGCGGCTATTCCGGCTGGTGGAACGTCGAGCTCTTCAATCCGGACTTTCGTGCCATGCCGCCCGGCATGGTCGCGAGGAAAGCCTATACCGCGGCGGCCGCGCTTTTCGATGAACTGGACGACGTTGCCTAGGCGCACCTTCCTTCTTCAGACCAAACCAGGACAAGCAAGATGAGTGGATTTGCAAATTCGATCGTCGTCGTAACGGGAGCCGGCCGCGGCATCGGCGCGCATATCGCCAAGGATCTGATCGCGCAAGGCGCGACGGTCTACATTCCCGATCTCGACGGCGGCCGTTCGGAAAAGATGGCGGCGACGCTTGGACCGAAGGCGAAACCCGGCAAGATCGACGTCTGCAAGCGCTCCGATGTCTTTTCCTTCTTCGATCGCGTCGCCAAGGAGACGTCCGGCGTCGATTATCTCGTCAATTGCGCCGGCGGCTACGTGCCACTGATCCCGAGCCTGCAAATCACAGAGGACGAATACGACCTCGTCATGGATTCGAACCTGAAGGGCACCTTCCTGTGCTGTCAGGCTGCGATCCCCCAGATGATCAAGAAAAGCCGCGGCTCGATCGTCAACTTCAGCTCGCTCGCCGGCCGGCAGACAAGCCCCGCACTCGGTTCACACTACACCGCAGCCAAGGCCGGGGTGCTCGGCCTGACGCGCCATTTCGCCAAGGAATTCGGCTCGAAAGGCGTGCGCGTGAACGCTATCGCGCCGGGCACCACCGAAGGCGAACGTGTCGCGGGCCTGCTGACGGAAGAAGACCGAGAGCGCCAGCTTGCCGGCATCCCGCTCGGACGTTTCGCGACCGCGACGGACCTGTCGGCAGTCGTGCAATTCCTTCTGTCCGACGCCGCGCAATACGTGACCGGCGCCACCATCGACGTGAACGGCGGTACGCTCACCATCTGATTGCAATCCGCCGCAACGGAGCAAGGCGCCCATGCGCGTTCTGCCCGGGCAAGAAACGGCAAGAGGACATCATGACAAGGCAGGAAGCACTCAAGAAACTCCGCGACACGCTGGCGCGCGGGCAGCCCATCATCGGCGGCGGCGCCGGCGTCGGCCTGTCCGCCAAATGCGAAGAGGCGGGCGGCATCGATCTCATCATCATCTACAATTCCGGCCGCTATCGCATGGCCGGGCGCGGATCGATGTCGGGGCTCATGCCCTACGGCGACGCCAATGCGATCGTGGTGGAGATGGCCGGCGAGGTGCTGCCGATCGTAAAGCACACGCCTGTTCTCGCGGGCGTCTGCGGCACGGACCCGTTCCGTATCATGCCGTACTTCCTCAAGCAGCTGAAGGACATGGGCTTCAGCGGCGTGCAGAACTTCCCGACCGTCGGACTTTTTGACGGCACCGCACGCGTCAGTCTCGAAGAGACCGGGATGAGCTACAGCCTCGAGGTGGACATGATCCGTCACGCCCACGCGCTGGATCTCCTCACCTGCCCCTACATCTTCAACGAGGACGACGCGGTGGCGATGACCAAAGCCGGAGCGGACGTGCTCGTTCCGCATATGGGGCTGACCACGAAGGGAACGATCGGCGCGCATACCGCGATGACCCTTGCCGACGCCGCGCGCCGCATCCAGGCGATGCATGACGCCGCCAAGAAGGTCCGCTCCGACATCATCGTCCTGTGCCACGGCGGCCCGATCGCCGAGCCGGAGGATGCCGAATACATCCTGAAAAACACCAAGGGCATCGCCGGATTCTTCGGTGCGTCGAGCATGGAGCGCCTGCCGACCGAAGTTGCGATCACGGAACAGGTTCGCCGCTTCAAGACGCTGAAGCCGGCCTGAAACGCCTCATCCAGCAAGTCGAGGAATAAATCATGCGTTTCAAGGGTAAGACTGTCATCGTCACCGGAGCGGCCCGGGGGCTTGCGGAAAAAACCGCGCGCCTCCTGGCTGCGGAGGGCGCCTCGCTCGTCATCGCCGACATCAACTTCAAGCGGCTTCAGGGCGTAGCCGACTCCATCAACTCCGAGCACGCGGCAACAGGCGCGCATGCGACGCCTGTGGAAGTCGACGTCACGTCAAAAAAGATGATCGACGCCATGGTCGACGTCGCGGTGAAGAAGCACGGGCGCGTCGATGCGCTCGTGAACATCGCAGCGGGCTATGCCCACTACAAAGGCTACCTCAACACAAGCGAGGAAGAGTGGGAAAAAATCATCGCCTCCAACCTGAAATGCATCTTTCTCGCATGTCAGGCCGTCCTGCCGATCATGGTGCAGCAAAAATACGGGCGCATCGTGAACTTGTCGTCGCTTGCGGCACGCACCTACAGCTACTTCCTCGGCGCGCATTACAGCGCGGCGAAGGCGGGCGTGCTTGGGCTGACGCGTCACCTCGCCTATGAATTCGGGCCAAGCGGTATTTGTGCCAACGCGGTCGCGCCGACCGCGTTCCGCGGCGAGCGCCTGAGCGATCTGATGACGCCCGAGCAGGAAGCCGATTTGAAGCGCATGATTCCCCTGCGCCGTCTGCCCGAGGCGGACGACATTGCGCCTGCCATTGTCTTTCTCGCCTCCGATGACGCGCGTTTCGTGTCCGGCGTCACGCTCGACGTGAACGGCGCCATGGTCACGGCCTGATCCAGAATCAAGAAAGGGACAAGAACGATGAAGCTTCGCACCGCGGTCGTCGGACCTGGCCGCATTGCCATCGCGCATTTAACGGCGATCAAAAACAATCCGGATGTCGGCGAACTCGCCGCCGTGGTCGGCGTGCCGCAGGAGGCCGCGCATACCAAGGAACTCGCCAGTAAATTCGGTGCGAAGCGGGCATCAAACGATCTCGACGAGGTTCTTGCCGATCCGAATGTGGATGCCGTCGTGCTGCTTCTTCCCAATCACCTGCATCGCCCGATCGGAATCAAGGCTTTGCAGGCTGGCAAGCACGTCCTCGTGGAAAAGCCCCTGTCCAATTCCACGCAGGAAGCCGATGACATGATCAAGGCAGCCGCGCAGGCCAACCGTGTCCTCATGGTCGCGCAATGCCGCCGCTATTTTGCCGGCGCCCAGGAGGCAAAGAAACGCATCGCGCAACTCGGCCGGCCACTTGAAATTATCCATCTGCTCGGCGTCAACGTACCGAATGCGCAGGTCGATTGGTGGAAATCTGCCGCGAACACTGGCGGCCTCGTCCTCGGGCTCAACGGTCCGCATGTTGCGGACACCATGGTCTGGCTCATGGGAGCAGATCCGGTGCGTGTCTATGCGCAAACCGCGACGCTCAAGAAAGGCCATTGGGAGGGCGAGGATCAGGCGACTGTCGTCATGACATTCCCAGACGGCAGCATCGGCACCGGACACCTGTCGTTCAACATGAAGCCGCAGGTGAACGAGCGCTGGATCGTCGGCCCGAATGGAACGATGCGATTGACGGACGATCGCACCTTGTGGGTCGGAGACGAAAAGGTCGTCGAGGAAAAGCTGACGCCCTATCTCGAAGGCGATTCCTCATTCAACAACCAGTTCAAGGAATTTGCCATCGCGATCCGCGACGGACGAAAGCCGCTCACCACGGCCGAGAATGTGCGTCCCGCGGTTCGTGTGCTGGAAGCCGCGCTCGAATCCGCAAAGAAGAATGCCCCGGTCAATTTCTAGGTTGATCAAACCATAAGCGAAAACGTCATGGGACCGCTGCACGGCATCAAGGTCATCGATTTCACACACGCGCGCGCCGGTCCGCAATGCACGATGATGCTTGGTGATCTCGGCGCCGACGTTATCAAGGTGGAACGTCCCGGCGGCGAGATCGGTCGCAAATGGGGCCCGACCTACAAGGGCGAGCGGGTCGACTTCATGTCGGTCAACCGCAACAAGCGCAGCATCGTTCTCGACCTTGCATTGCCCGACGATCTCGCGCTGGCCAAATCCCTGATCGCAAATGCGGACGTCCTCGTGCAGAATCTTCGGCCCGGCGTCATGGCCTCGTTCGGGCTGGACGCCGAAACGATACGCGCCGCACACCCTGCCCTGGTCTATTGCTCGATCAACGGCAATGGCGCCAAGGGCCCGCTGGCAAACGAACCATCTTACGACAACGTCATTCAGGCCTATTCCGGTCTGATGAGTGTGACGGGCACGGACGCCTCGGGACCGGTACGATCCGGCATTCCCATTGCCGATCTCATGACGGGTGTCTTCGGCGCGTTCGGCGTTCTTGCCGCGTTGTTCGAGCGCGCCAATTCCGGCCTCGGCCAGCATGTGCAGGTGTCGCTCTTGGAAAGCGTCGTCAGCCTGATGAGCTTTCATGCTCTGACCTATCTTCTCCTCGGCAAGGTTGCCGGCCTTGCCGGCAATCATCACCCCATCATGGCGCCGACCGGCCTCTTTCGCGTCGCCGATGGCCATATCGTCATCGCCGTTTCGAACGAACGCGAATGGCAGCGTCTCTGCGGCGTGCTCGGTCGCGACGATCTGCTGACGGACTCCCGCTTCAAAGACAATGACGCACGTGTCGCCAATCGCGAGGCGTTGACCGGCATCATGGAGCAGAAATTAATGCAACGACCGCGCGAGGCCTGGATCGACGCCTTGCGCGCGGCGCGCGTGCCCGCCGGCCCGCTCAACACAATCGGCGAGGCGCTCGACAGCGCCCAGGTTCGCGCCAGCGATATGGTCATCGGAATGGATCATCCTCGGCTCGGTGCGATTCCGGCGCTTGGATTCCCGGTCAAGTTCGACCGCACGCCGTGCGATATCCGCCGCGTGCCCCCGCTTGAGGGCGAGCACACCGATGAGGTTCGGCATGCCAAGCACTTCTGATCCGGCACCATCCGGAAACAGGGCGGTTCGCATCGAGAAGGATGGTGCCATCGCAACGCTCGTCATCGATCGTGCCGAGATCCGCAACGCGCTGAACGAGGAGGTCCTCGACGGCATCGAACGCGCCATGATGGGGCTCGCCGCCGATGGCACGACCCGCGTCGTGATCCTGCGCGGTGCCGGCGAGAAGGCGTTCGGCTCCGGCATGGATTTGAACGAACTGCGCAAACTCGGTCCGCGCGAGGCGCAGGAGCATTTCGACCATCTGAACCGCTGTCTGGCGGCGATTGAAGGCTGTCCCCTTCCCGTCATCGCAATGATCTACGGCTATGCCGTGGGCGGCGGATGCGAGCTTGCGGCGGCTTGCGACCTGCGCATCGCCGGCGCGGGCGCGCGATTCGGCGTGCCGATCGGGCGCTTCGGGCATTGCCCCGACCGGATCAACCTTCAGCGCCTCACGCGTCTGATCTCGCCCGTGCATGTCAAGGCGATGATCATGACCGATACGCTGTTCCCGGCCGACGAGGCGCTCCGCATCGGCTTCCTCAATTGGGTCGTGCCCGACGCTGAGCTCGCAGCCTTCACGCGGTCCATCGCGACGACGGTGGCGCAGAAGTCGCCGCTCGGGCTGCGTGCGCTGAAGCGTGTGCTCGCCGAGGTTCTCGACGGGCAGGTTGCGCACGCCGCCGATCCCGCGAAGGACACGATCACGTCATTATGGGCGACACGCGACTTCCAGGAGGGCGTCAGCGCGTTTCTCGAGAAGCGCACACCTGTCTTCGAGGGGCGATAACTCAAGATCGGTTATGCAAACGAATGATCTCGCCTTCAGCGATCGGAATTGCGGCGGATCGCGAATGGATCGTGAGCGAGGACCTCACGGTCCGTGCGCGCGGCACCGTGGATCTGCCGGTCCTCGCAACGCCACAGCTCATCTTCATGCTTGAGGATACCTGCGTGCACGCGGTCAGGGCCTCGCTCGACCCCCACGAGCTGACCGTCGGCACCGCTGTTCACGTGGATCATCTTGCCGCAGCCACGGTCGGCGCGAGGGTCCGCGTACACTCAGAACTGGTCGCCATCCGCGGACGGCGGCTTGTCTTTCGCATCGAAGCCTCCGCGGGCGACCGCGTCATCGGGCGTGGCCTGCACGAGCGCGCCATCGTCGACAAGCGCCGCTTTGCAGAAAAGATCGCTGGCTGATGACCCGAGGCGACGAACCCGGCCGGATGCGTTCAGCGCAGGTCAGCGAGGCGGAAACGGCCGATGCCGATATCTTCCTTCTCGACCGAATAGATCATGTAGCCGAAATCGCCATCGACATAGAGCCACGGATAGCCATAACGGCCGCCCTTGTTCAGTCCGGGAAAGCGCATCGGCCGCCAGGCATCGTCACCCAGTACGAAGTGCCGGTCGAATACCACGCCATCCTCGCTCAGCGCGAGAATTGCCGGCGTGCGGCGTCCTTCCGGCGAAGGGGTGGTCATGCCGAAATAGCGCCCGTCCGGCAGCCTGCCAAAGCATGGCCGGGCAACGTTGTCGGTGTAGCCAGTCTTCACCGGCTCACTCCAGGTCTTGCCATTGTCCGCGCTTTCGCTCACCGCCAGCCAGTTCACCTCCGTACGCAACATCATGTGGATGACGCCGTCCGCCGTCTGGAAGAACGAGCCTTCGCTGTAGATGACGGGATCGTTCCGGCGTTCGCGGCCGAAGAACCAGCCCATGACATCGTCGCAGAAATCGGGCGGCAGGTTTGCCAGCCCCGCGTAATGCCATTGCGTCAATCCGGCCGGATCGTCCGTGTAGGGAAAGGTCGCGTGGCCCGGCAGAATGAGACGGCCGGACGCCGTCGCCTTGGGCGCATGGTAGGACGCCAGGCGCGGCACGATATCGATCGGCGCCGACCAGGTCTTGCCGCCATCGCGCGAGGTTCTCGCGCGCGTCATGCAATTCAGGTGTCCGATGCAATTCGCGTAGGGGCGCCGCTGATGCCCGGCGCGGGCAATGTTTTCATAGAACGTGCCGTGACCGGTTTCGACGTTCTTCAGCCGTCCCTCGCCATCGAGCGCGTCGGCCGAGTATTCCCAGTCGCCGTAATACGCGATCAGCATTCCATCATGGACACGGATGCCGGAATTGACGAGCACGCGATCAGCAAATTGCCCTCGCGCCGGCGCGGCGATCGTGCGCGGCGCGCTCCACGTGCGCCCTTTGTCATCCGACGTCGCGAAGACAACCTTTTCGCCCGGCGATTCCTCGTCGCGAATTCCCATCGTCCATGACGCATAGAGCAAACCATCGAAGGAGGTGAGCTGCGGCTGGTGATTGAACGATGCACCGTCAATCCCGAGAAAGACATTCGAATGTTGGACGTCGATTTTTTTCGGCGTGACACGACCCCAACAATTCGTGATCGGCGATTGCGATGTCATCTTGAGTTCAACTCCCTGCCGCGCGGACTTTTGTTTTGGATAGCGCGCCGATCAATGCATGACAACGCCGATGTCATGCACTGAGATCATTTGCTGAAGACTCGTTTGTGCCGTCGCGCGGATGACTCACCGCGTTGCACGAGCCGCGATGCTGCGACTCGATTATTGGCGCACGTCTGTCGTCGCGCAGGCGATGTGGCGGATCGCTTTCGCCAAAATCGGCGTCCGAGCAGCTAGCGAAACCGTTAAGGGGCCACTGGTCACGCCTCGTCGGCGAGTTTGGCATCGTGTGCCCAGTCGGATTTCTTCACGTCGACGAAGATGATCTGCGTGCCGGCCGAGGTCGTGCCGAGCGTCTTCGACATCGCCTCGGTGATGGCCTTGGCCGCCGCGGCTTTCTGCTCGCGCGTGCGACCGGCATATAGTTCGATCCTGACGATCGCCATGTGCTTCTCCTGTTCCCGCCGCTAGGGCTGAATGAGCGCGGCGAGGCTCCCGGCATCGCGCGACGATTGCAGACCGTTCACCGCCTCGATCACCTTCGCCTGTCGCGTCTTGTCGAGCCGGCCTTCGGCGCAGACACCGAACTTCTGCTGCAAGTCGGCGTCGCTGAACGGATTTCCCGGTCCGCCGCGATAATGCGTCGGCGCATGCTCGACGAGCGTTTCGCCTTTTTTGGTCTTCAGCTCGATGCGAGAGCGGATAACCTCGGTCCCCTGCGCCTCGATGTCCGGATCGAGATGCGTGCGGACGCGCCGCTGCATGTCCTGCATCGCTGCGCCGCGCACGAAGTCGTTGGTGAACTCGTTCGGCCCGGCCTGACGGCGCAAGGCGATCATCGACAGGAGCGCGGCCATCGAGAACTTGGCCTGCAGATGGTCGTTCGCCACCGGATAGCGGATCGGGTTGAGGATGTTGCTGCCGGCGTAGAAGTCGACCGACTCGATCTGGCCGGCCTCGACATTGTGCTTCGAGACGAGATTGAGCATCGCGTCCATCGCCTGATGCGTCAGGATGCCGGACGGATAGGGCTTGATGGACACGCCGGGGTTGACGATCGTCCATTCCTTCTTGCCGATGCCCTGTGACAGCTTCTCCGGCGTGACGCCGTCGGCAAAGGCGCGGCAATAGCCCCACGGCCCGTCGAGCGCATTGGGATCGGCATCGAAGCCGCGTGCGGCAAAGATTGCGGCCGTCACGCCGTTCTCCGCGGCGCGGCCGACATGCAACGGCTTCGTCATCGTGCCGAAATTCACACGCAGGCCCGCCGCCATGCTGCCAGCGATGCCGATTGCGCTGCGCGTCCGCGCCTCGTTCAGTTGCAGCAGCTTGGTCGCTGCGATGCAGGCACCGAAAATGCCGACGACACCGCTCGAATGAAACGAGCGCTTGTAGAGATGCGGCAGCATCCACTCGGAAATCTTGCACTCCACTTCGAAGCCGGCCTGAAAGGCGGTGAGGAAATCGCGCCCCGACACGTTGCCGAGCCGCTGGGCCATCGCCAGCGCCGCGGCGAGCGGCGGAATGGTTGGATGCGTGAGCAGCCCGTAAATGTGGGCCGGATCGTGCGATACTTGCGTGTCGTCCCAGTCATGCGCATGGCCGGCGATGCCGAGTACGCGCGCGGCGAGCGGTGCGGGCACTTTCAAGTTGCCGGCTCCGAGGAGAAGCGCCTCGGCCTTGCCGCCCTGCTCTTTTGCATCGGCGATCAGGATCTGGACGCTTTCCTCCGACAATCCGGCGACGAACAATCCGAGCCCGTCGATGATGCAGCGCCGGCCAATCTCCAGCGCCTCTTTCGGAATGTCGTTGAAGGTCGCGGCGGCAGCGAATTGCGCCGCTTGCGTGGTGATGCCCTTGGCTTCGCCGGCTTGCATGATCGGTCCTGTGTCGAACGTGAAAGAGCGCCGAATCCGGTTCAGCGTCCCTTGAAGGGATATGGATAGTCCGCGTTGAGATCGAGCCAGACGCTCTTCGTCTGCGTATAGCTCTTGAGCATCTCGGCGCCGCCTTCGCGGCCGATACCGGACCGTTTGTAGCCGCCGAACGGCGAAAGCTGCGAGCTGATGCGATAGGTGTTGATCCACACTGATCCAGCCTGGATACGCGCGGCGATGCGATGCGCGCGCTTCAGGTCGTTGGTCCAGACGCCGGAGCCCAGACCGTAATTCGAATCGTTGGCGATGCGGATCGCGTCCTCCTCGCTGTCGAAGGCGATCACGGAAAGGACCGGGCCGAACACTTCCTCCTGCGCGATGCGCATCCGGTTATCGACATCGGCGAAAATGGTGGGCTCGATGAACAGCCCGTCGCCGCATTCGGAGCGCTTCGCCGGCTGGCCGCCGAGAACGAGTTTTGCCCCCTCACCCTTGGCGATGTCGATGTAGCGCAGGATGCGGTCATATTGCTGACGATTGGCAATCGGACCCATTTCCGTCGCCTCGTCCATCGGATCGCCCATCCTGATCTGGCTTGCGAGCGCGATCATGCGATCGAGCACCTTGTCGCGCACGCTCCGCTGCACCAGCAGCCGCGAACCCGCGATACAGCTTTGCCCGCAGGACGAGAAGATGCCGCCGACTGCGCCGCGCGCGGCGTTTTCCAGATTGGCGTCCTCGAACACGATATTCGGCGACTTGCCGCCGAGTTCGAGAGAGACCGGTTTGAGTTTCGCTGCCGCCGACGTGTAGACGGCAATTCCGCCGGTCTCGCCTCCGGTGAAAGCCACTTTGGCGATGTCGGGGTGCTCGACCAGCCGTGCGCCAACTTCGTTGCCGAGGCCGGTGATGAGGTTGACCACACCGGCCGGGAAACCTGCCTTCTCGACAAGCGACATGAATATGAAAGCCGAGGTCGAGGTGAATTCCGAGGGCTTGATGACGACGGTATTTCCCGCGGCCAAAGCCGGCGCGAGCTTCCACGACAGCAGGCGCAGCGGCGAATTCCAGGGAACGATCAGCGCGCAGACGCCGAGCGGCTCGTGCCGCGTATAGTTGAGGTGATTGCGCCGCTCGGCCGGAATCACTTCCCCGTTCAGCTTGTCGGCCAGTCCGGCATAGAAGTGATACCATTCCGAGACGTTGCGAACCTGTCCTCGCGTCTCGGTAATGGTCTTGCCGTTGTCGCGCGATTCCGCGATGGCGAGCGTCTCGACATTATCCTTGACCAGATCGGCAAGGCGCCGCAGCAGCGCGCCCCGCTCGCTCGCAGTCAACGTGGGCCACGGACCTTCCAGGAACGCGGCCTTGGCCGCAGCGACCGCACGATCGACGTCATCCGCGTTACTGCGCGCGACAAGCGCCCAGGGCTTGGCGAGAAACGGATTGTCGGTCTCGAAATAAGCACCGGACACGGGCGGCACGACCTTGCCGCCGATGACATTGTCGAATTTCTGCATTGCAACCCCCTCCCTCACGCCTGCTATCAGTGCGACAGCAATTTCGACAGGAAGGCCTGCGCGCGGGCACCGGGATTCGTGAAGAAATGCTCCTTCGGCACGTTTTCGACGATGCTGCCGTGGTCCATGAACACGACACGGTTCGCGACCTTGCGGGCGAAGCCCATTTCGTGCGTCACGACCATCATGGTCATGCCATCGCGCGCAAGCTCGATCATCACGTCGAGCACTTCGCTGATCATTTCCGGATCGAGCGCCGAGGTCGGCTCGTCGAACAGCATCGCGATCGGGTCCATGCTCAGCGCGCGCGCAATGGCGACGCGCTGCGCCTGACCGCCCGAAAGCTGTGCCGGATATTTCGTCGCATGGGCAGCAAGGCCGACGCGCTCGAGCAGCGCCATGCCGCGGGTGACACTTTCATCGTGCCCGCGCTTTAGCACCTTCTCCTGCCCGAGACAGACGTTCTGCAGCGCGGTCATATGCGGAAATAGCTCGAAATTCTGAAAGACCATGCCGATCTTCGACCTCAGCCGCGGCAGGTTGGTGGACGGATCGCCGACGGAAATGCCGTTGACCGAGATCGCCCCCTCTTCGAACTTTTCCAGGCCGTTCACGCATTTCAGCAGCGTGCTTTTGCCCGAGCCGGACGGACCGCAAACAACGACGACCTCGCCTTTATCGACGGACAGCGTGCATTGCTTGAGCACCTGATTGGCGCCGTACCATTTGCTGACGCACTCGATCTCGATCATATGGCGTATTTCCTTTGCAGAGATCGCACCCACAATGATCCGGCAAGGCATATGACCAGGTAGACCGCGGCCGCGAAGAGATACATTTCAACGATGCGATTCTCGCGCGTCGCGACGATGTCGGCCGTAGTCATGAAGTCGCGCAGCCCGACGACATAGACGAGCGAGGTATCCTGAAACATGACGATCGAGCGAGTCACCAGAACGGGGATCATGTTGCGCAGCGCTTGCGGCATGATGACGTAAAGCGAGCTTTGCAGCGGCGTGAGTCCGATCGCCTGCGCGGCAGCCTTCTGGCCGCGGGCGACGCTCATGATGCCGGCGCGGATGATCTCGCAATAATACGCCGCCTCGAACATCGTGAAGGCGACGAGGACGGAATAGAAACTTCCGACCGGGCGGCCGATGATGATCGGCACGCTGAAATAGAACCAGAAGATCACGAGGATCAGCGGGATCGAGCGGAAGAAATTGACGTAGAATCCGCCGGGCAGATAGAGCAGCGGATTGGGTGACAGCCGCATGGTGGCGAGCACCGCGCCGAGCACGATGCCGCCAACGATGGCGATTCCGGTCAGCAGCAGGCTCAGCGCCATGCCTTCGGCGAGAAGCGGCGCCCAGCGAACGATGACGTTGAAGTCGAAATTGCTGAACATCTTACTTCTGCGCCAGTGACAACATGCCGGGCACGCGCATCTTCTTTTCCACGTATTGCATGGCGAAGATCACGGCGATGGTAATCGACTGGTAGAGAGCGGTCGCGGCGAAGAACGCCTCGAACCCCTGGAACGTGTAGGTCTCGATCTGCCGGCTCTGCGCGGTGATTTCGAGCACGCCGATCGTGAGCGCAAGCGAGGAATCCTTCACCGTCGCCAGGAACGTGCTGGCGAGCGGCGGAATGATGGTGCGGAAGGTGACGGGCAGAAGGATGTAGCGATAAACCTGAACGGTGGAGAGGCCGATGGCCAGTCCGGCGAAGGTCTGCCCGCGCCCGACCGACTGGATGCCGGCGCGCACGGTCTCCGCGATCGAGGCCGCCTGATAAAGCCCCATGCAGACGATGGCGGTGACGATTTCGGGATATGGCAAATCGCGCTTGAGGAAATGCCCCCACGATTTGGGCAGCAGTTCCGGCACGACGAAGAACCAGATGAACAATTGCACCAGCAGCGGAATGTTGCGGAACAATTCGACGTAGAAGGTCGCCGCCATACGCAGCGGCGCGACCTGCGTCGTACGCAAGATGCCGATGATGCTGCCGATCATGAATGCGATGACGCCTGCGCAGCAGGCGATGATCAGCGTCAGCTGCAGGCCCATCAGCAGCCAGCCGAGATACGGCTCGGTGACGATGACAGACCAGTTCCAGGTGTAGTTCATCGGCCCTTACGGCTGGCTCTGGCGAAACGGGAGAACGGAGTGGGCCGCACACGGCCCACTCCGCAAGGACTCAAGGGTTGAGACCCTGGAGCGTGTAGGACCACTTGTTGGCGTCGTTCAGCGGCATGTTGACCGTGCCCTTGCCGACGAACCACTTGTCGTAGAGCTTGTAGATATCGCCCGTGCGCATCAGGTCGGCGAGCACCGTGCGACCGAGATTGAGGTAGGTGTCGTCGTTGCGCGGCACCATGATCGCATACGGGTTGGGATAGAGGTTGCGCCCGACCACGTCATAGATGTCCGGCGTCTTCGATGCGCTGATCAGGCCGTAGAGCAGCACGTCGTCCGTCGTATAGGCGTCAATGCGGTCGGTCTCGAGCGCAAGGCCGCCCTGCGTATGCTCCTTCACCGGCACGATCTTCAGATCGAGCTTCTTGGAGTCGGAGATGTCGCGGATGAGCTTCTCCTCGGTCGTGCCAAGCGTCACGCCGATATTCTTGCCCTTGAGATCCTCGATCTCCTTGATGCCTGACGACTTCTTCACCATCAGCTTGACGCCGGTGACGAACATGACCGGCAGGAAGTTCACCTGCTGCAGGCGTCCGAGCGTCACGGCGGTCGTGCCGCACTCGATGTCGATCGTGCCGTTTGCCATCAGCGGAATGCGGTTGGCGCTCGTCACCGGGACGAGATTGATCTTGAGGTCCGGCTTCTTGATGGTGTCCTTGATCTTGTCGATCACTTTCATGCAGAGGTCGATCGAGAAGCCGATCGGCTTGCCGTCCGGCCCGATATAGGAGAAGGGCACCGCGCCTTCGCGATGACCCATATTGATGACGCCTTTGTCCGCGATTCTCTTGAGAACCGGTGAATCCTGCGCCGCGGCCACGTGAGTGAAGCCAAGAAGCAGGCCGAGAGCTGCTGCCGTCGATTTCCAGTACATGGTATTCCTCCTGCTGATCGCGAAGCGGGATTCTTTTTCAGTCACGATCCCGTACCCCTGCGAGGGTGCCTGTCATTAGGTAGCGAATGTTCGATGGCGTACCGGCCGGCGCCTTCGCTTTGCCCGCTTGTGCTGATTCCTCCGAACCCATCCCCACCTAATTCCTGTACGGCGCAGCGCCCCGGCGCGTCACACCATGAATGTCCTGTGACGGTGCCCGTGACGGAGCACCTCGCGAATGGCTTCGAGCCCGCGCTCGAGATTTCCGGTCGAGCGGAAACCGCCGAGACAAATACGCAGCGCGTTCGGCGCGCGGCCGGGCTCGATCACGAAGCTCTCACTTGAATTGATCGCGACGTTGCGGCTCAGGCATTCGGAAACGAATTCCTCCTGCCGCCACGGCTTCGGCAATGTCAGCCAGATATGGAACGCAGATTCGTGCGACTGGTAGTGAAAGTCGCCGAGGATATCGCGCACCGCCTTCTGCCGCTGCCTGGCGACACGGCGATGCTCCTCAATGATGCGGTTGGCGGTGCCGTCCGTCATCCACATCGACGCGACTTCGGTCATGAACGGCGCGGGAATCCACGTCGTCGCATGCACCGTCGCTGTCAATTCGTGCACGGTCTTCGGCGGCGCGACGATATAGCCGACGCGGATGCCGGTGCCGATCGTCTTCGATGTGCCGGTGAGATAGAAGCTGCGCTCCGGAATGAGCGCAGAAATCGGCGTCGTCGGTTTGGCCGGCAGAAAAGCGTAGATGTCGTCCTCGATCAGCATCACGCCGTAGCGTTCGGCGATCTCGGCAATCTTCTTGCGCCGCGCCGCCGGCATCGTTGCCGCGGTCGGATTGTGTACCGTCGGCTGGCAGAAGAGGAATTTCGGTTTTTCCCGGCGGCAGGTTTCCTCGAGTGCCTCGGGCAGAAGCCCATGCTCGTCGATCGGCAACCCCTTCAGGCGCAGATGATAGGTTTTCTCGAGCAGCCGGATGCCGGGATAGTTCAGCTCCTCGCAGACGACGAGATCGCCCGGATTGGAGAGCGCGCCGAGAATGACGGACAATCCGTGCTGCACGCCGTTGCAGACCACGACCTGATCGGGCGAGGCGGCAAGCCCGGTCTGGCGGATCCAGTGTGCGGCAATCGTGCGGAAGCGCAGATCGCTCGTGTTCGGCGGATAATCGAGCATCGCCGCGACGTTCGGACGCTTGGCGATATAGCCCAGCGTCTTGCAGAACTCGCCGACATAACCGTCGATCGGCAGGCGGTTATGCGTGAAATCGAGAAGCTCGGCGCCGTTGCGGTCGTTCGCCTGCGGATTCGGCATCGCCATGCCGGCGATGAACGTGCCGCGCCCGACTTCCGCCATGACAAGTCCGCGGCGCTCGGCTTCGGCATAAGCACGCGTCACCGTGCCAACGGCGATGTTGAGCTTGTCGGCGAGACTGCGCTGCGGCGGCAGACGATCGCCGGGCAACAGTGAGCCCTTCTCCACCGCGTCAACGAGATTGTTGACAATATCCATGTAGCGAACGCGCGAAGCGCCGACACTCGGCATGAACTTCCGAACGCGATCCGCTTCCTCCGAAACCTGGTCTCTGTTGTGCATGGCCCGCCCTGTGTTCACCGTCGATGCGCGTTTGTATCAAACGATGAAGCCGGCATTGGATGACAATTCGATCCTGGTACGCTTCGGCCGCTGCTTGCGACAATGAATATCGGAACACACGCTAAAACATAGGTCAATTTAAAAAGTGTCCTAGTACAATTCCGCGGCGCCAAAAGGATCATCAACGCGCTCACGAAACGTACACATGGCCGTCCATGATCCGGCGCGCGGTGCGCACGACGGAAACATGGCGCAAGACCGGACCCTGCGGCGTCATGTCCACCGCCACCTGCGCCTCGATCACACCGCTTGGATGCCCGACGCGGACGCGGCCACGCTCTGCGGCACCGGGCCGCGTGACGTCGTGCACCACACTGCCGGGAATGAGCGCGGCAACCGCCGTGCACACGGTTTCCGAGACGCCGATCGCCTTGTGGATCGATCCGATGAAAACCTCGCGCGCCCAGAAATCCATCGCGTCGGCGCGGATCGGGCGTCCGTCGCCATAGGATGCGTAATCGGCCGGGGCCGCGATGAGCGCGACGGACGGAATGCTGGCGCTGACCGCGCGACCGTCCTTGATGAGGCCGAGATAGGCCGCGCCTTCAAGACGGATCGCGTCGAGCCGATCAAGCAACGCGCGATCGGCATTGATGTCGTCGACGCTCGCACCCGTCGACACGCCAAAATCCTCGGCGCGCACGAACACCATCGGATTGCCGACATCGAGAATGGTGGCGCGCACGGGCCTGGATCCGCCCAGTTCGACCGTGACGCCGGCCGGCATCAACCGCCCGCTGATGCTGCCGGCCGTGTCGGCATAATCGAGATGGATGGGTGCGGCCGTTCCGGGAACGCCGGCAATGACGACGTCGCCCTGCTCAAGCGTATGCCCGTCCTTCACCATGACATGCGCCTTGATGATGCGGTGCGTGTTGGTGTTGTGGATGCGCACGATGGTGACGGGTTCCGCCGGCGCGACGAAT
>CAZSAW010000187.1:0-3296 GCA_964604745.1 uncultured Hyphomicrobiales bacterium | reverse complement strand
GGTCGCCTTCAGTGCCGCTTCGACGGCGGCCGCGTCCGGTGCGTCGATCGAGGCCGTGGCCTTGGTCGCCGGATCGTGCAGCAGCACGCCGAAATTGTCCGACAGGCAGGGAAAGAGATGGGTCTTGGCCGGCATGAAACTCTCATCGGGGGTGATCGAGGACGTAACGCTATCATGCCGCGGCGGGTTCGCAACGACAGGGTCCGTTAAAGCTGTTCGGGCGGCCCGCGCCGCGTTCCGCGGCAAAGCGTGCTAACATCGGACTTATGTCCATCGACGTCGTCGATCTTCGCAACTTCTACGCCCAGCGCCTCGGCGTCGTGGCGCGGCGTTTCATCGGCCGCGGCATTCGCGCGCGCTGGGGCGATGCGCATGGCCTGCGCGTGCTCGGCGTCGGTTATCCGACGCCCTATCTCGGCCTGTTCCGTGAGGAGGCCGAGCGTTGTCTCGCCTTCATGCCGGCGTCGCAGGGCGTGGTGAAATGGCCGACCTCGCGCGCGGCGCTGAGCGCGCTCGTCGAGGAGGCGGATTTGCCGCTGCCGGATTCGGCGGTCGATCGTGTGCTGCTCGTGCACGCGCTGGAAATGGTGGACGATGCGCGTGCCTTCCTGCGCGAAGTGTGGCGCATCCTCGCGCCGAACGGACGGCTTCTCGCCGTCGTGCCGAACCGGCGCGGACTATGGGCGCGCATCGACACGACGCCGTTCGGACATGGCCGGCCCTATTCGCGGTCGCAGATCACGAGTCTCCTGCGCGAGACGTGGTTCACGCCGAACGGCTGGGACGAGGCGCTCTATGTGCCACCGATCGGGCGCGGCTGGTTTCTGCGTTCGGCCGTGGCGTGGGAGCGCACGGGCGCGACCTTGTCGGCGCCGTTTGCCGGCGTGCATATCGTCGAGGCGACGAAGCAGGTCTATCGCGCGATCCCGGCGCGCCGCGAGAAGCGAAAGCTCGTGCCGGCGCTGCAGCCTGCGCTCGCACCGTCGCCGGGTGGCGCCGCGCGCGTCTGTCCGAAGGTCTGACCGTTCCTGCAAAAACAAAAACGGCCGGGCAAGCCCGGCCGTTTTTCGTCAGCGCTGATCTCTCTCTTATTCGCCTGCCGGCGCCGGCGGAATCGAATCCTCCGGTCCGTCGTTGCCGCCCATGTCCTGCGGACCGCTCTGCATGTCGTGGCGCGGACCACGATGGCCGCGGCGGCGACGGCGGTGCAGCGGGAAGCGATCGGAATTGTTGTCGTAGCCGTTCTGCCCGCCGCCATAGCTCGGCTGCGGTGCGCCGGTGATGAACGAGGGCAGGCGATCGACGTCGCCGCCTGAATCGCCCGACGGCTGCGGCCGGTTGTCATGCTGCTGACGCGGCTGATGCTGCTGGTGGTGTTGCTGCTCACGCGGCTGATAGTCACGCGGCTGGTATTGCTGGTGTTCGCGCGGCTGATGCTGCTGACCTTCGCGCGGCTGGTAGTTCTGGTGCTGATGCTCGCGCGGATAATGCGGCTCCTCGCCGCCGGTATGCGGCTGCGTCGTGCCGTCGTCGTCACCGTCGAACGAGTCGTCGCCGGCGCGCTGCTGCGGATTGTGTTGCTGCGGCTGCTCGCCACCGCCCTCCGGCCGATAGAAGGACGGCTGGTTCTGGCGGAATTGCTCCTGCGCCGCGGCGATCAGGCGGAAATAATGTTCGGCGTGCTGGTAGTAATTTTCCGCCGCCACCGGATCGCCTGAACTCTGCGCGTCGCGCGCGAGCTGAATGTATTTTTCGGCGACATGATTGGCGGTACCGCGAATTTTGACATCGGGACCATTGGATTCATAAACCCGCGTCAAGGGATTGTGGCTCTTGCCGCCGCCGCGGTTGTTGCGTCCCCGCATACGCTTGTTCTGATTGTTTCTCATAGCCTGCCTGTTCGCCAATCCTTCCTTAAGGCGGGTTTTGCGCCCCGCATCGATTCCTCCGGCCGGACATGACCGAAGTCTGCTCCATGACCGCCGGACGCTCTCGGACACGCGGCCAACCTGCACTACCCCTGTTACAGAGCAGCTACGGATGGCGCCTATGCGTCCGACAATGTCCTGGCAGCTTTCGCAACCCCTTCGGCGCGAACCGTCGCGCCTTGTTCACACAAGCCTTACGCGCGAATCACAAAACAGCTCTGGCGTTGAGCGCGCTCAACTGGTGAACCGATGAGAAACACAGTCTGTTTCGACCTGGCTTTTTGTCCGTTCGACCTGGCTTTCGCCCTTCGTCTCTGCGCGCCGCCGCCTCTCAGAGCTCCGCTCCGGGCCTCGTGGGCGACGCTTTCCCTTTGGGGGTCGATTTCGTGGGCCAGAACCTAGTCGGTCTTGCCCGGTAATCCAAGCGCTTTTTTGCCTTGTCCAAATGCGCCTTGATCATGGCAAAGGGCACATGACCAGGGCGCGAGCGACGCCGTTCAAGTCGGGGCGGGCGGTTGTCACCGTGAGGCCTGCCGCCGCCATCAGCGCGGCAACGGGCTCGTTCTGGCCGGCGCCCAATTCAACGATCAGGTGGCCATTTGGTTTCAGCAGGGCCCGCGCCTGCGCCGCAATCTGCCGATAAGCGGCAAATCCGTCGGGGCCGCCATCAAGGGCGCGCCGGGGGTCGAAATCGCGGACCTCCGCTTCAAGCCCGGCGATGTCCATGCTCCTTATGTAGGGCGGGTTGGACACAATACAATCGAAGCCTCCACGCAAGGCCGCGCCGAAATCGCAGGCGACGAAGCCCGCGCGTCCGGCGAGTCCGAGCCGCGCGGCGTTGGCGCGCGCCGTTCGAAGCGCATCGTGGCTGACATCGGTGCCAATGCCGAAGGCCTTCGGCAATTCGTGCAGGAGCGCGAGCAGGATCGCGCCGGAGCCGGTGCCGAAATCGGCGATGCGCAAGGCTCCCATCCTGTTGCCGCGCAGGACATCGAGCGCAGCCTCGACGAACGTTTCCGTTTCCGGACGCGGCACGAGCGTGTCGGGCGAAAGCGCGAGCGGCAGACTCCAGAATTCCTTCATGCCGATGATGCGTGCGACCGGCTCGCGCCGCAGCCGCCGCAGGGCGAGGGCGAGGATGGCATCGGCCTCGGCCGAGGTCAGTGCGCGCGCGGTATCCGCGGCGAGCCCCGCATGATCGCGGCCGAGCGCATGTCCGATGAGACGCCGCGCGTCGAGATCGGGCGTGTCATGGCTTGCGGCGGCAACGGCGCGCGATACTGCGCGCCGTGCCGCATCGACGCGCACACCTGCGGCAAGACCGGGCAGAGCAGGGCGCATCAGCGCGTTCATGCGCTCGCCTCGGCG
>CAZSAW010000186.1:0-3883 GCA_964604745.1 uncultured Hyphomicrobiales bacterium | reverse complement strand
TGTCCCGTGCCACCCTTTATCGAACGATTTTCCGCGCTTGCGCCGGATTACGATGTCGTCCTCTCGGACGTGTGGGGCGTGCTGCATGCCGGCGTCGCGGCCTATCCCGACGCCTGCGCGGCGCTCACCCGCTATCGGCAGGGCGGCGGCACGGTGATCCTCGTTACCAACGCGCCCCGGCCGGGCCCCGCCGTCGCCATCCAGCTCGACGGCCTTGGCGTTCCACGCGAGAGCTACGATGGGCTTGTCAGTTCCGGCGACGTGACGCGCGCGGTTATCGGCGAACGCGCCGGCCAGGCGATCTTTCATATCGGGCCACCGCGCGATCGGCCGATGTTCGAGGAGATGCGCGCGAGCCTCACCCCGCTGGAAAAGGCAGATTACGTCGTCTGCACCGGCCTGTTCGACGACAATGTCGAGACGCCCGACGATTATCGCGATCTGTGCGCGCAGATGCGCGCTCGCTCGCTGCTCATGATCTGCGGCAATCCCGATGTCGTGGTCGAGCGCGGCGACAAACTGGTGTTTTGCGCCGGCGCGGTCGCCGACCTCTATGCTGCGACGGGCGGCGACGTGATCTACGCGGGCAAGCCCTATCGGCCGATCTATGCCGATGCGCTGCATCTTGCAGAAAAAAAGCGAGGCCAGCCGGCCGCGCTACACCGGATACTCGCGATCGGCGATTCGCTGCGTACCGACATCAGGGGCGCGGCCGCGCTCGGCATCGGCAGCCTCTTCATCACCGGCGGCATTCATGCCGAGGAACTCGGCGGGCGCGAGCATCCGCAGCCTGAGGCGCTCGCGCGTATCTTTGCCGCGGAAGGCGTGCAGCCGACCTGCGTGGCGCGCAAACTTGTGTGGTGAAACGTCAGGCCGCCTGTTCGGCGAAAACGGCGTCGATCTTGCTCTTGAGCGTCTGCGCGTTGAACGGCTTGACGATGTAGTTGCTTACGCCGGCCTGCTTTGCAGCGATGACGTTCTCGGTGCGCGATTCCGCGGTGACCATGATGAACGGCGTCTCCGCCAGTTCGGGATCGGCGCGCACCTGCTTGAGCAGGTCGTAGCCGGTCATCGGCTCCATGTTCCAGTCGGAAATCACGAGTCCGTATTTGCGGCTGCGCAGACATTTGAGCGCGGCAGAGCCATCGCAGGCGTCGTCCACCTGGGTGAAGCCAAGCTGACGGAGCAGATTGCGAATGATGCGGATCATGGTGTTGTAATCGTCGACCACAAGGATCGGCATTTGCAGATCGACAGCCATCGCAGCCCTCAAACCTTGCGGGACGCAAAAAGACGGGCCCGCATCAAGGCACGGCACCCCGGATGCTTCACCCTACGCAACGGCGTTGAATATCGGGTTAATTACGCAGGAGATGCCGCCGGCGCGGGCTGATCGAAAGGCCAATTGCCTAATCCGGCAGCACATCCCACATTGAAGATACGTTAACTATTCGGACTGGAATGCCATGACGGTCACGACATCGCGCCTTGCTGTCGACCCGCGCCGCGTCCGCGCCTTGTCGTTCGAGGATCTGCGCGTCGGCATGCGCGAGCGGCTGATGAAAACGGTGATGGACACCGATGTCGTCGGCTTTGCGCAATTGTCCGGCGACGACAATCCGATTCATCTTTGCGAAGACTGGGCGGCCGGCACGCGTTTTGGCGAGCGCATCGCGCATGGCCTCTATACTGCGAGTCTGATTTCGGCGGTTCTGGGCACGCGTCTGCCGGGGCCGGGCGCGGTTTATCGTTCGCAAACGCTGAACTTCCACGCGCCCGTGAAGATCGGCGACGTGGTCGAGGTCATTGTCGAAGTCGTCGAACTTGTGCCGGAAGGCCGCCGTGTCCGCCTGCATTGCGAGGCCTCGGTGGATGGCCGCGTCGTGCTCGATGGCGAGGCGGTCGTGTCGGTTCCGGCCCGCGCCTGACGCGCCATTGTCTTTGCGCGCGGCATTGTCGGGGATGCTTGACTTGGGCGTCCTGCCGGACGACACGAGGGCCCGGTTGGGCGCTCTCTTATATTCTCCATGACACCCGCACACTTCATCGTCGCGCGTGACGACGGCCCTGAAATCGCCGCCTTGCGCGGCGCGGTGGTCGCCATCGGCAATTTCGACGGCGTTCATCGCGGCCATCGCAGCGTTATCGCCACAGCGCAACGGCGCGCGGCGTCGATCGGCTGCAAGGCGGCGGCGCTGACGCTCGAACCGCATCCGCGCGCCTTCTTCAAGCCGGACGAAATGCTGTTTCGGCTGAGCGACGAGCGCACCAAGCTGCGTCTTTTCGCCGGCGCGGGACTCGATGGAGCGATCGTGCTCACGTTCAATGCCGCGCTCGCGGCGACGCCGGCGGAGGATTTCGTTGCCGACATTCTGGTCAGGCGCCTTGCGGCGCGCGGCGTCGCCTTGGGCTTCGACTTTCATTTCGGCCGGAAGCGCGGCGGCTCGCCCGCCTTTCTTGCGGAGGAGGGGGCACGGCGCGGGTTCGCCGTCGATATCGTTCCCGCGCTGGAAGATGGCGGACGGCCGATTTCGTCCGGCGTGATACGTGGCATGCTGGCGGAAGGGCAGGTGAAGGAGGCGGCGGCGCTGCTTGGCTCTGCGTGGTTCGTGAGCGGAATGGTCGCCCACGGTGACAAACGTGGCCGCGACCTCGGATTCCCCACGGCCAATATCGCGCTCGATCCGGCCTGCGGGCTGCGCCACGGCATCTACGCCGTGCGCGTCGATCTCGGCGGCAAGCGGCACGACGGCGTGGCGAGTTTTGGCCGGCGGCCGATGTTCGACAACGGGCCGCCCCTGCTCGAAGTCTTCCTGTTCGACTTTTCGGGCGACCTCTACGGCAAGACAATCGATGTCGCTTTCGTTGCCTGGCTCCGCCCCGAGCTCATGCTCGACGGCATCGACGCCCTGATCCGGCAGATGAACGAGGACGCGCGGCGGGCGAAGGAGGAACTGGCGATGGCGCCCGAATCCTTTCCCGTGCTGGGAAATCTCTAGCCGCAACCGCGAACCCCTGCTAAACAGCGCCCATGTCGCGACGGCGCATATTTTTTATTCAAGCGATCGGGTCAGCCATTCGGCGCATTACCGGCCCGGCTTCCGCCTGAGCGCAGCTCGGCGGGGGACCGGGACCGTCACCCTGACGCGCCACTTGAGCCGAGCTTCACCATGACCGACAAAACCCGCGACTACAGCGAAACGCTATTTCTGCCGCAGACCGATTTCCCGATGCGCGCCGGGCTTCCCCAGCGCGAGCCGGAACTGCTCGCGCGCTGGGAGAAGCAGAATCTCTATCGGCGCCTGCGCGAGACGGCGAAAGGACGGGTGAAATTCGTCCTGCATGACGGGCCGCCTTACGCCAACGGCAACATCCATATCGGCACGGCGCTCAATAAAGTGCTCAAGGACGTTGTGACGCGCAGCCAGCAGATGCTCGGCTACGACTCCAATTATGTGCCGGGCTGGGATTGCCACGGCCTGCCGATCGAATGGAAAATCGAGGAAGAGAATTACCGCTCGAAGGGCAAGACCAAGCCGGATCTCTCCGTGCCGGCGGCGATGATCGCCTTCCGCCAGGAATGCCGCGCCTATGCCGAGCACTGGCTCGACGTGCAGCGCAACGAGTTCAAGCGGCTTGGCGTCGAGGGCGACTGGGTCGGCCGCTACGCGACCATGGATTTCCCGGCCGAGGCGCAGATCGCGCGCGAGGTGATGAAGTTCGCGCAGAACGGCACGCTCTATCGCGGCTCGAAGCCGGTGATGTGGTCGGTGGTGGAAAAGACCGCGCTCGCCGAAGCCGAAGTCGAATACGAGGACTACACATCCGACACGGTGTGGGTGAAGTTTCCGGTTGCCGACATTTCGCTGCAAGGCGACAACAA
>CAZSAW010000185.1:0-13172 GCA_964604745.1 uncultured Hyphomicrobiales bacterium | reverse complement strand
GATCAGCGGCATCATCCACGTCCTCGTTTCCGGCTGTGCCTGGCGCGAATGCCCGCGCGAATACGGCCCGTTCATGACCGTATTCAATCGCTTCAATCGTTGGAAGCATAGCAGGATCTGGGACCGAATTGCCGCAGCATTAACGAGCGAGCACGTTCATCCGCCGGTGCTCATGCCGGACGGTTCGCCGCTATCGGAAGCGACCGCCGCACGCTCTCGCTCACCAACTCAATCCCCTGGAGCGCGCGCTCTCTTCGAACCTCATCGGAAAGATGCGAACAACGCTTGGCGTCAAGCGGAAGAGGAATTGCGAAAACTTGCCGACGCTCACGCCGGCGAGCCGACTAGCCAATGGGTTGATGCGATCGTCGAATGGCACATGGATTCGTTGTTTGCCGAAAACAGCGACACCGCGCGGCTCGCGACTGAAATGATCGATCTGCGGCTTTGCGTTTTGAATGCGCTGACCTGCCTGCAATCGTATGCCGACGATCCCGTGCATAATGCTGCCGCTACAAAGGCGCGGCTGAGACAGGTGATCGACGAACTGACGCGACCGAGCAGCTCGTCGGACGCAGCCGCGGATCGATTGCTGTCGCGAAATGGCTTGCGACGATAACGGTCACTTATTGTACTTCGCCTGATCTGAAGTATTTGGTGATCTTGATTCTCAAGACATTTGAATGGCTTCGTCGGCCACTCCAGCCGGACGTTAACCAGTCGACGGAACCAGGGTCTTTGCCGCCCGCCGCGGAGCCGCGGTTGCAATACCCGGCGGAATGTGCGCTTTGAGTGTGCGCTAGAATTCCACAATGATGCTGTGTAATTGAGATCGAAACACATGAACCAGTGAGTAGATTACAACGACCAGAATTCATGCTCATCACGGAACTGATAACCGACCTCACGCAGACTGACCGTCTGCCGCGTGAGGCGATCGCTATTGCGTCTGCGAATCGTTCTGCCGTCGTGCCTGCCTTCTTGCGCGAAATTGAAAAATACCTGGCAAGCAAAAAGCCGGCACGCCGGTGCCGGTCGGCGCTGTTCCTGATCGTGCACCTCCTTGGAGCGTGGCGCGAGAAGGCAGCGTATCGTCCGATCGCGAGCCTGTTTCGACAACCGACGGACGACCTGGAATTCACACTTGGCGACACGACAACGGCAACCAGCCACAAGATCATGGCCGGCGTCTTTGATCGCGATCCGCGCCCGCTGCAGGCCGTCATCTCCGATCCGGAAGCGGACCCCTTCATCCGCTCACGGATGTGCGAGGCTTTGGCGCTCGTCGTGCTGCGCGGGGACGTGCCGACCGCCGAGGCCGCACGCTTCTTCAAATCCTGCCTTGCCGAACTCGTTCCGCAGGATCAATCGCAGGTCTGGTATGGATGGCAGAACGCCATCGCCATGCTCGGCCTTGATGCGCTCCGGCCGTTGGTTGAGCAGGCGTTCGATCGCGGCTTGATCGATCCGCTCGTGACGAGTTTCGAGCGGTTCGATGAGAATCTGCGCCTGATGCAGCAGAATCCAAAATTGAACCCGCCGCTCGACGATGAGGACTTCTCCCCGCTTGATGACGTGATCGCCGAGTTGTCGCGCTGGCAGCAATTTTCAGGAACCGCTCACTAGACGACCGGCAACGGCAAAGCGCGCGCGCGGGGCGCAGCAAATCTTTTCCGAATAATCTCACGATCTGGCGCTGCATCTTCCTGTTGGTTGCGGCGGTCATCGTGCACTTTCTTCTAGTATTTCGAAATCAATCATCTAACATCGAAGTAATAGCGCAGGCGTATTAAGTACAGATTGCTCGCTTGTACTTAAATCTGATGAGTACAAACGGTTCTCCGGGCAGTTTGTGAGTCACGAATGAGTATGCACGCGCTCGACAAGGTCCGGGATGGCCGGACTGGCCCGCATCAACGTATACCGGGCCCACAACATTCGGCCGACGCTGGCCGCACGATGCGGCGAATGGCAGGCCTCGGCGACCTGCATTCGGCCTTGCCGCCGATCAACCGCGTTCTCGAGCGTCTCGGCCGCATCAAGAGAAAATATGGATTCGATTTCGACGAGGTAATCATCATCGCGGCGTGCGGAGCCATCAATTTTGCCGGCGCGAAGAAGGAAATGCCGTTTGCGCAGCCGGCGAACATCTCATCGATCGCCGGCTACGTTCGCGTGCCACGCGAAACCGTTCGCCGCAAACTGCAAAACATCGAAAGCAAGGGTTTCGTGCAGCGCTATTCAGGCGGCTATGTAATCAGCGACGTCGCCGAGTGGCTGTCGCTGGTGGATATTCTCACCCCTGAACGCGCGATCTGAGCGCCAAAGAACAATCCGCGAGAGAACGTCTCGCGGATCGATCATTGCCAGGCGACCGGGCCGGATCACATATGCGCGGCCGCAGCGACGAGCGGCCGGCGTGCCGGAACAGGCTCATGCGCGCGGCCATTCGTATAGCCCGGCCTGAGCGCATCCTGCAGATTGATCCGGTCATATTGCGCCCAGACGTTGCTCAACCAGTGCCGCACGTAGCCTCGCAGGACGAAGGAAAATTCCTCGTCGCGTTTCATGCCCTCGTTGGCAATGAAAGAGACAAAAGAAAGGGACGCCGCTTCCACCTGCTCGAAGGCCATTTCGTTGAGCTTCGGGATCGCGATTTCCGCCTCGTGCCGGGAATCCGGAAAGTAGGATTCGTAAACGTCGTGCTCCCAATTGAAGAAGGTCGAGTCGTTGACGAAGTTCTTCACCGCGTAATATCTGGCGTCCGCGACATACGGCCTCACGTCCTCGATTTCGCGCAGGGATGCGATCGATGAGCCGAGGATATGGAACAGGATGAGGCGAACCTCGGCGCGCTTCAGCGCTTCGAGAAATCCGATATCGCGAAAGAAGCGCAGGGTCTGCGACAGCAGACCGGCCCGCACGTCGATGATCGTCGACCGGTCGGCGCTGCGGACGCCGTCCAGGATCTTGATCTGGTCGTAGACCTTGGTGATATCGACCACCTCGGTCACGTCCGGATGAAAGCGCCGGAGCGAGCCCTTCGGAAATTCCGTATCGAATGCTCGTACCGGCAACTCGTGCATGGTGAAATAGTCGATCAGTGTGCGAGACACGGTCGTCTTTCCCACGCCACCCTTGTCCGCGCCGACGATTATCAACGTGTTGGCCATAGCCTGCCCCTTGACTGCAACTGCCTCAGTTCGTCACCCGCAAGTCAGCGTTCGGCAACGTACCGTTGCTGGCGATTTTCAGTTTTTCGAGCTTGCCCTGGACCTGCTCGATCTTCGCGTGCTGGCGTTTGTCGGAACGAAAATCCGTCGAGCTGAACTGACCGGAGATTACAGCACCCTTCTCGATCTCCACTTCGCCGTAGCTGATCTGGCCGTCGATGCGCCCGGTCGAGCGCACGATCAGCAACTGCTTCACTTCGGCTTTCTCGGACACCGAGCCGTACACCTCGGCCTCGGTCGAAATGATATTGCCTTTGACGGCGCCCGAGGGGCCAACGCGGATCGTCCGCGCGGTCAGATTGCCCTCAACGAGGCCGTCGACCACGAGAATATCGGGTACGGCAATTTCGCCCTTCACGGCGACACCCTCGCCGATATAGGCCACGTTCGGTTCGTTGGGCCGGAAGTCTCCCATCTTGCTCTGGTCCGCCATCTTTCTTTATCCTCTGTGCTGGTTCGGTCCCGCGGTCGATCCGCATCTCCCCCGTGATCCGCAGTCGAGTATCGCAAGCGCACCTGCTCGTTTTGAGCGGTAGCACTCGCGTTGAGCGGAAAACGTCACGTGGCGCGGAGGCGTGTGATTCGCGCAACAGAATGCGGGGCGCGCATAAAGAGAGGCCGCGCCGGTCTTCGGCGGCACGACCTGCTTTCAAGACTCTCAAACGTGAACAAGAATTCCGGCGATCCGCCGAAGAAATTCTCAGCCGGCGCTGGACGGAGTCTTCAAGCGTGAATTCTGCAGTCGATAAATGCCAAGGTCCGCAGGGCCGCCCGCGCCGAGACCGGACATTACGCGATCGGACAATGCGTCTCGGCACAACGCCTCGAATGCGGCCTCATCACCCCAGCCCTCGGCAAGAATGATCCAGCGCGGAATGACGTTCTTGGCGCCGCGCGCTTTCTGCTCGGCCGTTTCGGTGGCACTCGCCTTTTCATCGGCCCGCAGCAGATGGATGCCGGCAATGCCACGCCGCTTGGCGATCTCGGGCAGAAGTTTTCCGGTCAGCGCCGCCTCGTGCGCCTCGGCGCCGGAATCGGGGACGTCGTAACGCAACGTCGCCAGCAGTCCGCCCTGGCTATGGCCCGTCGTCATCGCGACGCGGCAGATCGAGCGCGCGACATTGCGGAAATGCTTCATGAGCGCCGTGGTCCACGGCGTCGGGTTGTTCAGGCGCGCCTGGTAGTCGGGGCCGGCGACAACCGCGGGGCTTTGCGCCTCGTAGAGGTTGAAGAATTCGAGCGAGGCCCGCAGCGCAACATAGCGGCGGCCACGCAAAAAGCCGGGGATGCCGACGCGCTCGGGCATGTGCTCCTCGCCATGCCAGGCATAGAATTCATCCCGCCCTTCCGGGGCGATATCGTGCCAGATCGCAACCGCGCCACCACCCGCAAGGCTCATGAGAACTCCCTCCCTTTTTTGTCTTTCGCGCGCGAGGTTTGCCTAGCATAAGACCTGCCGTCAACGCTTCCGGCCGCAGACCAGCCTCGTCGCCGCGGCGGCAGCATGGATGGTGGCCCGGCGGCCGCCGCGCAATGAGAAGGCGTGACGATGATCCCTGCCAGACCGGACGTAACGATCTGCTTCGCCCATGTCGCTTATCAATTGGCGGCGCGGTTTGCTGCCCGGAATACCGGACTCAAGCATTTCCAGGCCTGGAACCGCGAAGAACTTGATCGCCGCATCGGTGAGGCCGACGTGCTGGTGATTTCCGGCCTGTGGCACGACGGGCTTCTTGCTAGCGCCAAGAAACTCCGTTTCATCCAGTCGATCGGCGCCGGGACGGATCAGTTCACGCGCGAGCCGCTGGCCGCGCGTGGCGTGCGGCTCGCGAGCGCCCGCGGGGTCAACATGCGCGCTGTGTCCGAGCACGCCATGGCGCTTCTCCTCGCGATGGCCCGGCGGCTCCCCGAGGCGCGAGACAATCAGGCCAAGCACGTCTGGCGAGGCATGATCAGCGATCTGTCGCAACGCGAGGACGAGCTCGAGGGCAAGACGCTGATCGTTGTCGGTCTCGGTGGCATCGGCGGTCGCCTTGCCGAACTCGCACGCGCCTTTGGAATGCGCGTGATCGGGATCAAGCGGGATCCGGCAAGCGGCGGCTCATCGGCAGTGGAATCGATACATGCGACCAAGGCTCTGAACGGCCTGTTACCGCAGTCCGATTTCGTCGCCCTCACCTGCCCGCTCACGCCGGAGACGGAAAACCTCATCAATGCGGAAGCGCTCGCCCTGATGAAGCCCTCTGCCGTCCTGATCAACGTCGCACGCGGGCGCTGCGTGGATGAAAAAGCGCTGATCGCCGCTCTCAACGCCAGGGTGATCGCCGGGGCGGCGATTGACGTGACGGCGGAAGAGCCGCTGCCGGCCACATCGCCCCTTTGGGATATGGCGAACGTGTTTGTTACCCCGCATACGGCGGGCGAGACACGTCGCTATGAGGATAACGTCATCGACATCCTGCTCGACAATCTGGAGCGGATGTGGCGGGGAGAAACGGCCCTGCGCAATCAAATCCTCTGATGCACAGCGCCGTCATTCGATCTCAGGCGGCGAGACGGTCGACGCCGGCCTGCTTGAGCAGCTCGGAGAGGTGCTTGCGGGCATAGAACATGCGCGTCTTCACCGTGTTCTCGGGAATGCCGATGATCCGCGCGGCTTCCTGTGTCGATTTCTCGTGATAATAGGTCAGATCGATCACTTCGCGGTGTACGGCCGAAAGCTGGGTCAGGCACTTGCGCAGGATTGCTCCGGTCGCATTCTTGTGCAGCGCCTCCTCGGGCGTGTCCGAACTATCTTCGATCGTCTCGGCCATCGTTTCGTCGAGCGTTTCTTCCGTGCGCTGGCGAAGCACGGATAGCGCCTTGAAGCGTGCGATGGCGAGAAGCCAGGTCGACACCTGCGAACGGCCCTCGAACTGGCCGGCCTGACGCCACACGCTGAGAAACACCTCGCTCACGATTTCCTCCGCCACGGCTTCGCTGCCGACCATGCGCAGGACGAAGCGATAGACGCGGACGTTGTGCCGCGCGAACAGCACCTGCATGGCGCGGCGCTCGCCCGCGGCAATGTCCTTCACCAGAGCCGCGTCCGACGTGCCCTGCATGGCAGCCCAGCTCCGGGCGGCCGCGGACTTCAAGGTTGCGACTTGGGCTTGCATGGCTTCCTCCCTGGTGCGCCTTGGCGGCGCGACGTGAGAGGGGATTTAGCAAGGCCCCGTATCCGCAGTTTTTCGTGGCAAGCGGAAAATGGTTTCGTCGGCAGGCCCGATTGTTTCGTCCCGGGCGGCAATTGTTTCGTCGCGGGGCAGCCGACGAAACAAACGGGCCGGCGGACCGCCCCGCCGGGCTACCTTCTCAGGCCGGCTCGCCGCCGGGAGAAAACAGGTATCCGCCCCCCCGGACCGTGCGGATCACCGACGGATGGGCCGGATCAGGCTCGATTTTCCGGCGAATCCGCATGATCCGCAGGTCGATGGCCCGGTCGAAAGCCTCGCTGTCCCGGGCATTGGCCAGTTCGAGCAGCCGCTCGCGGGACAGGACCCGCTTCGGGTTGCTGGCGAAAACCTTGAGCAGAGTGAATTCCGACGCCGTCAGGGGATGCTCGTTTTCCTCGTCGTCGCGCAGGCTCTGCGCCTCGAGATCGAGCCACTTGGTGCCGAACCGGATTCTGTTGGCGGAGGCCGCAGCGGAGGCAGGCGTTGCTCCCGACTCGGCCATCGGCCGCGAAACGGCTGCGCTGCGGCGGAGGACCGAGCGGATGCGGGCGAGAAGCTCGCGCAATTCGCACGGCTTGGCGAGATAATCGTCGGCGCCGAGTTCAAGGCCGACCACGCGATCAATCGCGCTCGCCGTCGCCGTCAGCATGATGACCGGCACGCTGGAGCGCGCCTTCAGATCGCGGACGATGGAAAGGCCGTCCTCTTCCGGCATGTTGAGATCGAGCACGATCAGATCCGGCATCTGCTTGCCGATCATGACGCGCAGGCTCGCGCCGCCATCGCACAGACTGACCGCGAAGCCGTGCATGCGCAAATAATCGCCGACCATTTCCCGCGCCGGCGCTTCGTCATCGACGACGATGATGTGCTGCGTCTGGCTCATGTCGTGGGAAGGATCATGGTGAAGGTGGTGCCGCGGCCCGGTCCCGCGCTCTCGGCCGTGACCTCACCCTCATGCAGTTCGATGATGCGTTTCACGATCGACAGGCCAAGTCCGGTCGAGCTTTCTCCGCCGGTGGGCTTCGCCGACAGCCGCTGGAAGCGGCCGAACAATCGCGACTGATCTTCCGGCGACAGGCCCGCCCCCTCGTCGCGCACCCGGATGATGGTGTTTATCGGGTCCTGCGACACCATCAGCTCGATATGCCCGCCGGCCGGACTGTATTTGATGGCATTGCTCAGGAGATTATCGAGGGCCTCGCGCATACGGTCGATGTCGCACATGGCCGCATGGTCCTGTGCCGCCGACACGGCGATGGTCTGCTGCTTCTTTGCGGCGAGCGGCTGATTGGCGGCCGCGACCTCCTTCACCAGGGCGCTCAGATCGACCATTTCGCGGCGAATGGTGATGTCGAGCGCATCCGCCATAGCATCGGAGATCAGGCTATCGACCATCGCGGTCATGCGGCTCGTCGCCTCGCGGATGTGCTGTATCTGCATCTGCACATTGTCCTTGGACGAGGCGGCGTTGCCGATCATTTCCTTCAGCATTTCGGTGCGGCCGAGGATGACGCCGAGTGGATTTTTCAGGTCGTGCGCGACCGCTCCGAGAATCTCGTTCTTGAAGGCGTTGGCGCGCTGCAGACGCGCCCATTGCGAGGCAAGGCGCCGGTTCGCCGACGTTAGATCGCGCGTGCGTTGCGAGACCCGCTCTTCCAACCGCGTATTCGCTTCCTGCAATTGCTCATAAAGAATGACGTTGTCGAAGGCGATCGAGAGACGGCTGGAAAGAATTTCCACGAGCGCCCGATCCGTATCGGACAATTGCTTCTCCGCCTGCAGCACCACCACGACCTCGCGACCGCTGCCGGTGCGGATGTAAAGCACGGAACGATTGCCGAGAAATTCGTTCTGCCGCCGTTTGAACGCCGCCTCGACGAGCTGCTGCAATTCAGGATCGAGGTCCCTCGCATTGTGCGCGCCGATAAAGCGGCTGTAGCAACCGGACCCGGCCAGCACGGAAAATCCGCTCTCGGGCTGGCCGCTGTCGCGCAACACGAGGATGCCTTCGCAATTGACATTCAGCAGCGACGCGATCTGCGTGAGAACGCCTTCCGCCAGCCGTTGCATGGACTTGAAATCATAAAGCGTGGATGCGGCGTCGATGATGATTTCAAGGCCACGCCTTGTTTCCACCATGCGCTGGAGCTGCTGATAGCTGCGGAGCGCCGCCGTGAGCGACGTGAACAGCTTGTCCGCTGTCAGCTCGGTCTTCGCCTTATAGTCGTTTATGTCATAATCGACGATGACGCGCCGTTCCGGCGCCTGGCCCGGCTGACCGGTCCGCAATATGATGCGGACTGTCTCATTCTTTAGTTCGTTGCGGATGAACTGCACGAGATCGAGCCCGGCGTCGTTGCTTTCCATGATGACGTCGAGGAGCACAGCGGCCACGTCGCCATGCTTGCGCATGAGTTCGCGCCCCTCGGCGGCAGAAAAGGCCGACAGAATTTCCAGCCCCTGACCGTTCAGGCTGTAATCGGCCAGAGCAAAGCGCGTCCCCTCATGCACCGCGATATCGTCGTCGATCACCGCGACTTTCCAGCGCCGCGTGACCGCAGGCGCGGACGGCGCGCCGGTGTCGTCGATAAGCGTGAGGATATCGTCGGAATCGGCCATACCTTTACCCGCCCCAGTCAAGAACCGTTTGGTCCGCGCGGCGCAACGCGCGGCAATGTCATTTGCAGCGCCGTTCCTTCGCCCGGCGCGGAGAAAAGCGATGTCGTCCCGCCAAGCTGCTGGCTGACGAGATTATAGACGATGTGCAGGCCCAATCCGGTTCCGCCCTTGTTGCGTCGTGTCGTGAAGAACGGGTCGAATGCCTGCCGCTTGACGTCTGGCGACATGCCCACGCCGTCGTCGGAAACGACGATTTCCACGCTTTCTTCCCCAAGCGGTCGCGCGGCGATGGTGACCTTGCCCGCCTGCCCTTCGGGAAAGGCGTGCGTCGCCGCGTTGAGCACGAGATTGGTCAAGACCTGACCATACGTGCCCGGGAAACTGTCGATTCCGATGCCTGCCGGGACGTCGATCACAAGCTCCACCTGTGATCGCTTCAGCGCCGGCCGCAGGCTCGCCGCGATCTGCTCGGTCGCTTCGCGCAGGTCGAATTGGCGGCGCTCGGCATGCGAACGGTCCACCGCCACCTGCTTGAACGACTGCACCAGGTCCCCCGCCCGCTGCAGATTGGCGACGAGCTGCTGCGCCGCGGTGCGGCTGCCTTCAACGAACTCGTCGAGACGCGAGCGCCGCAACGGTTCGCTTTTTACCTCGGCGGCAAAGGTTTCACAGCGCCGGGCAAAGCTCGAGGCGACCGTCAGGCTGATTCCGATCGGATTGTTGACCTCATGCGCGACGCCGGCGACGAGGCCGCCCAGGGCAGCAAGCTTTTCGGCATCGACCAGGTTGCGCTGGGCGACGCGCAACTCCTCGAGCGTCTTTTCCGCGCGCTCCTTGGCTGTGCGCAAATCATCCTCGGCCTTGCGTTTGGCGACCGCATTGTCGCGGAACACCGCGACCGCGCGTGCCATCTCCCCGATCTCGTCGCTCGCGCTGGTCCCGCGGATCGGCCGGTCGTAGTCCCCGGCAACGATCGCTCCCATGGCCACCTTCAGTTCCTGCAACGGCATCCGGATGCTGAAGGCGACAGCGACGCCGATCAGAACGACGATCGAAAGAAAGACCAGGGCCACGAGCAGGACCCATTCATAAATTCCGGTCAGCGTCTTGGCGAAACGTTCCTGGGCGTTGATCTCACGCTGCGCCATGCGATGCGACAGCTGGTCGATGACACTTGCCATCGCTGTCTGGTTCGCATCAATCCCGGTGCGCAGAAGATTGGAACGGATTGCGAATTGCTCGGCCAGACGGCCGAGCGCGGCCCGGATCGAGCTTGCGCGCTCGCCCAACGCAACGAGCGCCGCGCGTTGCAGATCATTCTCGGCGAGATCGAGCATCACCGGCACGGTCTTCTCGATCGTCTCGACATTATCTTTGGCTTCCGCCGCCGCGTTCGAGGCGAGCGAGAGGTAATAGGCGTTCGCGGCAACGAGCATGGCCGTGAACGCCTCGCGTGACTTCCGCAACGATGGCGCCAGAAGCGTGTTGTCGCCCTTTGCTGCTGTATCCTGGACGATGGCGTAAAGGCCCGACATCTCCTTCGCCGGCTTCAGAACCTCGTTATCGTAGGTGTAGGCAATCGATGCCTGTGCGTTGCGCAACTCACCGAAGCCATCAAAGAAACGCTCGGTCAGTTTGGTCAGCTCGTCGACGGAACCGGAAAGAATCGGATCACGCGTGCCGCGCGTCTGCAGCGTTGCAAGCACCGCCTCGCGGAGCAGCAGGATTTCGGAAAATATCTCCGGGCTTGGCTGGTTGATGTAGCGATGGATCAGGCTTTGCAGGCGTCCGGTTTCGCTGTCGAGCAAAGTCAGAATTTTGTCGGACTCGCGGACCTGGCGCACCTCGTCCCATGCGGTGCTGAGAACCTTCGCGCCGTTCCAGATCAATGCCGCCAGCACCAGAACGACGGCGCTATTGAGCGCGGCAATTGCGAGAATCCGCCAGCGGATCGGCAAGGCGCGCAGCAGCTTGACCAGCCGCGAACGCATGCCGCGCCGGGGAGAAAGACCCGGATCGGTCAGCCGCTCCTGCGACATCGCGTCCAATGTGACGCTCACTGGGTCTGGCGGATGCGTTCGATCAGCGGGCTCAGTGCCGGATCGCGCATCGCCTGCGCATAGATATCGGCCATCGCCGCCTCGAACGGCTTGCGGTCAAAATCGGCGATAACGACATTACCGGCATCCTCGGCTTCGCGCCGCGAGCGCTGTTCCAGCGCGCGCCATTGCTCGCGCATGAACAGATTTGACGCCCGCGCCGCTTCGCGGAAAAGCTTGCGATCCTCGGGCGAGAGCTCATTCCAGGCCTTCATCGACATGATGAGCACTTCCGGACTCATCGTATGCTCGGTGAGGGTGTAATAGCGCGCGGCCTTGAAATGTCCGGTCGTGACATAGGACGGCCAGTTGTTCTCGGCGCCGTCGATCAGTTTGGTCGCGAGGCCGGTGCCGACCTGCCCGTAAGCGAGTTCGATGGGTTCAGCACCCAACGCTTTGACCATCTTCACCATCAGGTCCGATTGCTGAACTCGAATACGCAAGCCCTTCATATCGGCCAAGGTGCGGATCGGTCGCTGCACGTTGTAAAGCGAGCGAGCGCCGGAATCATAGAATGTCAGTCCGATGAAGCCGTGCTGCTCGAAGCTCGCGAGAATCTCGTCGCCGATCGGGCCATCCAGCACTTTGTGAAGATGATCGGCCGATCGAAACAGAAACGGCAAGGCCAGCACGTTGACGATCGGTACCAAGTTACCGATCGGAGCAACATTCGTGCGGTTGAGGTCGATGGCGCCGACGCGCGTCTGTTCGATCGTCTCTTTTTCTTCGCCGAGCTGGCGCGAGTGAAACACCTTGATCCGGAGTCGCCCGCCGGTGTGTTCCGACATCAACCGGTCCATGAAGAGGAGAGCCTGAACGGTGGGATAGTCCTCGACCTGCGTGTCGGCCGCACGAAATTCGCGCGCGGTCGCAGCCGTCCCGGCCGCAACCAGCATCGCCAGGCCCAACGCCAGACCATGGGTCAGGGACGAGCGCACTTGAATGTCAGCCCCCTCTCGATCATTTTTCGTCGCTGATCCGTGAATACTATCGAACAAGGTACAGAATTGCCACCGGCCCCCGAAACCGCCAATCAGGGCTGACCTCCAGGCAGCGATTGCATTATGAATACCGATCCGATCACGCTACACGCTGCCTTTGCCGACTATCCGCATCTGACGCCCATCAGGCAGGGCCAAGTGACGTCCGGCCTCCTGCGATTCGAGTTTGCCGAAATCAAGCCGATCGCGAAGGCTTTCAAGCCGATGGTCCGCGACTTGGCCTTCGACGTCAGCGAGCTTGCGCTGTTCACCTATCTCCAGGCGCGGGCATACGGAAAGCCGGTCGTCATGCTTCCGGCCACCATGTTTGGGCGTTTCCAGCACCATTGCATGCTCTACAATTCCGACCGCGGCACGCTCGCGCCGTCAGATCTCCCGGGCCGCAGGATCGGGGTGCGCGCCTATTCGCAGAGCACCGCCGCCTGGCTCCGTGGCATTCTGCAGAACGACTTCGGTGTCGACACCCGCGGCATCAAATGGGTGACATTCGAAGATGCGCATGTCGCCGAATATGCGGATCCGCCTGGCGTTGAACGCGCCGCCAGCGGCAAGGACATCACGGCGATGCTGCTCGCGGGCGAGATCGACGCCGCCATCTATGGCGCGGCCATGCCGCAGGATGCACGATTGCGAAGCATCATTCCCAACCCGGACGATGCGGCTTTGGCGTGGTATCGCGCCCACGGCGTCGTGCCGGTCAATCACGTCGTCGCGGTCACGGAAAATCTCGCGCGCTCCAGGCCGGATGCCGTCACGGACATCTACCGGATGCTGCGAGAGGGAAAGGCCATCGCTGGGGCACCCAAACCGATCGATACGATCCCGTTCGGATTCGACGCGATGCGGCCGGCCCTCGAACTCAGTCTCAAATATGCCGAGCAGCAGCAATTGCTGCCGCGCGCATTCACGGTCGAGGAAATCATCGACGCAACGCGCAAGCTTGTTGCGCTGGATTAAGCCGCCGTCTTAGAGCGACGCGTAATCGATCGGCTGATGGCGATC
>CAZSAW010000184.1:0-5687 GCA_964604745.1 uncultured Hyphomicrobiales bacterium | reverse complement strand
CCATGAGATCGGCGCCAAGCCGTGCCAGAGCATCATGCAGGTCGCCGGCGATCATGTCGGCGCCGATCGGCATGCGTTCCGCCATGGCGATCGGACCGGTATCGAGCCCCTCTTCCATCTTCATCACCATCACGCCTGTTTCGGCATCGCCTGCCATGATGGCGCGATTGATGGGCGCAGCACCGCGCCAGCGCGGCAGCAGCGACGCGTGCAGATTGAAGCAGCCGAGCGCCGGCGCTTCGAGGACCGCTTTCGGCAGAATGAGGCCATAAGCAACGACCACCGCGGCGTCGGCGTTGTGCGCGCGAAACGCCGCCAGCGCGTCGTCGCTTCGCAAAGTCGCGGGCGTGAGAACGGGAATGCGAAAGCGCCCGGCCTCGCGCGCGACCGGTGTTTCCTGCATCGCCATCCCGCGGCCAGCGGGACGCGGCGCGCGCGCGTAAACGGCAGCGATGTCGTAGCCGCGCCCTGCCAGTTCGAGGAGCGTCGGAACCGCGAAATCGGGCGTGCCCATGAAGACCAAGCGAAGGGGCATCGTGTGACCTTGCGTCCCTTCAGCGGGACAATGTCAGCCCGCGCGCTTGGCGGCCTTGGTGAATTTCTTCAGCACGCGATCGCGCTTGAGCTTGGAAATGTGGTCGATGAACAGAATGCCGTTGAGGTGATCGATCTCGTGCTGCAGGGCGGTGGCGAGAATGCCGGTCGCATGTACCTCCTGCGATTTTCCATGCCGGTCGAGATATTTCACCTTCACCTCGGCCGGCCGTTCGACCTCCTCATAATATTCGGGGATCGAGAGGCAGCCTTCCTCGTGCACCCGCCGCTCGTCCGAACTCCAGGTGATTTCCGGATTGATGAAAACCTGCGGCGCCTTCGGGTCGTCCTTTTTGGCGATGTCGAGCGTAACCACCCGCTTCGGTTCGCCGAGTTGGATCGCCGCCAGACCGATGCCCGGCGCCTCGTACATCGCCTCGAACATCTCGTCGATCAGGGTACGGACCGCGTCGTCGATCTTGCCGATCGGCTCGGAAACGAGCCGCAGGCGCTTGTCCGGCAGGGTGATGATGTCGCGGGGAGCCATTGCGAGCGCCGATGTAAGGGGTGACACGGGCGGGGTCAATTGTTCGCTCTTCGTTCGCGTCGTGGGCCGAATCGGGGTAGAAGCGGGCCATGACCGTCATGGCTTATCTTGAGTCTCTGCTGCGCGATCCGCTTTTTCCGGTCGCCGCCGTCGCGGCAGCCGCCGCTCTCGTGTCCGCGCTGATCGTCGGGCTTGTCATCTATATGGTGCTCGGCGCGCGGCGACGCGCGGACCTCGAGCAAGCGCAAAGCGAGGCCGCGGAAGCCACCGCCCGCATGCTCGAGCTTACCCGCCTGCAGAACGAGACGGCGGGCCGCATCCAGTCGATGGGCGCGATGCTGCATCAGCAGCAATCGGAGCTGCAGCGCGCCGTCAACGAGCGACTCGACGCAGTGACGCATCGCCTCGGCCAGTCGATGCAGGCGACGACGCTGCAGACGTCGGAAAATCTGAATAAGCTGCATGAGCGCCTTGCTGTCATCGATCGCGCGCAAAAGAACATCACCGATCTCGCCTCGCAGGTGACGTCGCTGCAGGGCGTGCTCGCCAACAAGCAGACGCGCGGCGCCTTCGGGCAGGGGCGGATGGAGATCATTATCCGCGACGGGCTGCCGAAAGGCTCCTACGAATTCCAGTTCACGCTATCCAACCGCACGCGGCCCGATTGCGCGATCTTCCTGCCCGATCAGCGCCCGCTCATCATCGACGCAAAATTCCCGCTCGAAGCCGTGACCGCCTATCGCGAGGCCAAGTCGGACGAGGAGCGCGCCGGCGCCGCCAAGCTTCTTCGCCAGCATGTCACGACGCATGTCGGCGACATCGCCAGGAAATACCTGATCCCCGGCGAGACGCAGGATCTGGCGCTGATGTTCGTGCCCTCGGAATCCGTCTATGCCGAATTGCACGACGGCTTCGACGACATCGTGCAGAAGGCCTATCGTGCCAAGGTCGTCATCGTGTCGCCGTCCCTGCTCATGCTGGCCATCCAGGTGGTGCAGCAGATCCAGAAGGACGCGCGCATGCGCGAGGCGGCCGACAAGATTCACGCCGAAGTCGGACACCTGATGGACGATCTGCGGCGGCTGCACGACCGCGTACTCAAGCTGCAGCAGCATTTCGGGCAGGCCAACGAGGACGTGCGGCAGATTCTCGTCTCGGCGGAAAAGGTCGAGAAGCGCGCGACCAAAATCCGCGAAGTCGATTTCGACAGCGAGGACGAGCCGGACTTGCTGCCGGCGCCCTTCCCGCGCCGGCTCGACGCGGGAGAATAGGCCGCCCCATCGCCCGCGGCGGCGGACGCTCCCGCCAGACCATCACACGATTGGCGTATTGTGAGGCGAACGGATGCCCCGCCTCGGCCAAACCAGACAACGAGCAACGCGTGTGACCGATTCCGCAAAGCCAACGGCCCGCCGCTCGCTGTCCGAGGTCGTCGCCGTCTATCTGAAACCGCGCGTGCTGATCGTGCTGTTTCTCGGTTTTTCGTCCGGCCTGCCGCTCGCTTTGTCCGGCTCGACGCTGCTCGTCTGGATGGCCGAGGCCGGCGTGAACCTGCGCACCATCGGCCTCTTCGCCTTCGCCGGCACCCCCTACACGATCAAGTTTCTCTGGGCGCCGGTCGTGGATGCGTTGGATGTGCCGATCCTGTCGCGGCTGCTCGGCCGGCGGCGCGGCGGGCTGATCTTCTCGCAAATCCTGCTGATGGCGGCGATCCTCTTTCTCGGCCTCACCGATCCCGCCGTCGCGCCGCTCACGGTGGCGCTTGGCGCGCTGCTCGTCGCCACGGCTTCGGCAACACAGGACATCGTCATCGATGCCTTCCGCGTCGAAAGTCTGGACGAAAGCGAGCAGGCCGCCGGCATGGCGTCCTACGTCGCCGCCTATCGCATTGGCATGCTCGTCTCGACCGCGGGCGCCCTGTTCATGGTCTCGGGCTTTGAATTATGGGGCCTCGGTAAGCACGCGGCCTGGAGCGCCGGCTATGCGGCGATGGCCGTACTCGTCGTGATCGGGATGGTGACGACGCTGGTTGCGACCGAGCCCGCGCAGTCGCGCGCCGCCGAAGCGACGCACGCCCATGAAAAGCCGCTGACACGCCTGATTGACGCCTCGCTCGGCGCTTTCCGCGAATTCCTCAGCCGCGACATGGCCTTCGTCATGCTCGCCTTCGTCATCCTGTTCAAGCTGACCGACGCGCTGGCCGGCGTCATGACCGGTCCGTTCGTGATCGAGATCGGATTCACGCGCAACGAATATGCCGCGATCATCAAGGGGCTCGGCCTCGCCGCCACGCTCGCCGGCGGTTTTGCCGGGGGCTTCGTGGCACGCGCCTATCCGCTGGCGACGAGTCTTTGGATCGGCGGCATCCTGCAGGCGCTCGCCAATTTCGGCTTCTCCTGGCAGGCGATGATCGGCGCCAATCTCACCGCCCTGTCGGTCGCGATCACGCTGGAGAATTTCTCGTCCGCCATCGGCACGGTGATTTTCGTCGCCTATCTCTCGGCGCTCTGCCGCAATCCGCTGCACACGGCGACGCAATATGCGCTCCTCACCGCGCTGGCGGCGGTCGGCCGGACCTATATTTCTGCCGGCGCCGGATATGTCGCCGAGGCGACGGGGTGGGCGTGGTTCTTCGCCATCTGCGCGCTCGCCGCCATTCCGAGCCTGATCCTGCTCGCGTGGCTGCAAAGACGCGGACATTTCGCCGAACTGGCCACTGCCAGCAAATAGCGCGACGGACCTCAGATCAGCGTGCGCTGCCGGATCGCCGCGCTCAGCGTGCCTTCGTCGAGATAATCGAGTTCGCCGCCAACCGGCACGCCGTGGGCGAGGCGCGTGACCTTCACATTGGCGTTGTGCAGCAGGTCCGTAATGTAGTGGGCCGTCGTCTGCCCATCGACCGTGGCATTCAGCGCGATGATGACTTCCTTCACCGCCGGATCGTGCGCGCGCGAGACGAGCGCGTCGATGGTCAAATCCTGCGGCCCGATGCCGTCGAGCGGCGACAGCGAGCCGCCGAGCACATGATAGCGGGCATTGAGCGCGCCGGCCCGCTCCAGCGCCCAGAGATCGGCCACATCGGCGACGACGACGATGACCGATGCATCGCGCTTCGGATCGGTGCAGACCGTACAGGGATCGTGCGTATCGATATTGCCGCAGACCGAGCAGATCACGATCTTGTCGCGTGCCGTCGCCAGCGCATCGGTCAGCGGACCCATCAGCTGCTCGCGCTTCTTGATGAGGTGCAGGGCCGCACGGCGCGCGGAGCGCGGACCGAGCCCCGGCAGGCGCGCGAGCAGCTGGATCAGGCGCTCGATCTCGGGTCCGGCAACGGCTTTCGGCATGGAGAGGCAATCTCGGGCAGTAACGCGCGCCCTGCATATTGCGAGCGCTCCATCGGGACGCAATGGGTCCCTGTCAGACTGCACATATATATGAGAGCAATCAGCTGGCGCGCCCGCCATGCGGTGCGCCGGGCTTAACCGTCATGGCGCGCATGACGCGTGAATGGGTTGCAAGCGGAACGAATGAGGACTATTGCGCCTTGATCACCGCGCGGTTTGCAGCTGCTTCGGAGCGCGCGCCTGCCACCCGAGTAACGCCATCGGAGGCGGTCAGAGATGGGCACCATCGTACTTCTGGATCTGATGGGCGGAGTCGCCCTGCTCCTCTGGGGCCTGCACATGGTGCAGTCGGGGATTCTGCGCGCGTTCGGCGCCGACCTCCGCCACTGGCTGTCGAAAGCGTTCAACAACCGCTTCGCGGCCTTCGCCGCCGGGCTCGGACTGACCGCGCTCCTGCAGAGCAGCACCGCCACCGGACTGATGACGGCGTCATTTGCGACCGAAGGCCTTGTCGGGCTTGTGCCGGCGCTCGCCATCATGCTCGGCGCCAATGTCGGCACGACGCTGATTGTGCAGGTGCTTTCCTTCAATATCACGGCAGTCGCGCCGATCCTCTTCATCATCGGGCTTGTCGCCTTCCGCAGCGGCGCCCGCACGCGCCTGAAGGACGCGGGCCGCATCGCGATCGGTCTCGGCCTGATGCTGCTCGCCCTGCATATCCTGCTCGATACGCTCGCGCCGGCCGAGAACGCACCGAGCGTGCGCGCGCTTCTGAACGCGCTGACCGGCGATCCGATCCTGTGCGTCCTGATCGCCGCCGCGCTGACCTGGGCCGCACATTCGAGTGTCGCGACAGTGTTGCTGGTGATGTCCCTCGCCTATTCGCAATTCGTCAGCCCGGCCTCCGCTCTCGCCCTCGTCCTCGGCGCCAATCTCGGAAGCGCCATCAATCCGATCGTCGAGGGCGGCAAGCGCGGCGACCTCGCCAGCTATCGTCTGCCGGTCGGCAACCTGCTCAACCGCATTGTCGGCGTGGCTCTGGCGCTTCCGTTCCTGCCGATGCTGGCGGACCTGTTCCAGTCCTATCAGACAGACATGGCGAAGATGACCGCCATGTTTCACATCGCCTTCAATATCGCGCTGGCCGTGCTCTTCATCGGCGCGCTCGACGGTGTCGCCTGGCTGCTGGTGAAAATGCTGCCCGCGCGCGCCACGCCGGCGGATGCATCGGCCCCGCGCTATCTGGACGAAGCAGCGCT
>CAZSAW010000183.1:0-45694 GCA_964604745.1 uncultured Hyphomicrobiales bacterium | reverse complement strand
AACAGGCGCTCGAAATGCAGAAGCTGGCAGAACGGACGCTGCCAGACGCTGTTGATGCGCACCGGAACACGCTCGCCGGCGACCAGTGTCGAATCGATGCGCCATTCCGGCTTGCCGTAACGGCGCGTCGCGCGCTCGAATACTTCTGCGCTCGCAGCAATCGATTTGCCGATGGTCGTGTGCGACAGCGGATTGAGCGGATTCTTGAAATAGAGGCGCGTGACGTCGGCGAGCGCGCGCGTTGGATTGAGCGCGGCCTGCCCCATTTCATAAAGCCAATAGAGCCCTGACGAGAGCGCTGGACCGCCCTCATCCGCGAGGCGCGGAGCGCCCCCGAATTCACCAATAGCCATTCTTACAGCCCCCGGCGACATGCTGCAGCGCAACAGGGTGTCGATTTATTGTCATGCCGTCAACATATAGGAAAACTTTTCCCATTCCGTGAATGGCCGGGAACCGCTCACTCGCCGGTCTGCATGAGTGAGCCGACCTCACGCGCGCTGCCGAGAAGCTTCAGGAAGGCGACCACGGAGAGCGAGAAATAAAGCGCGTTAAGCGCCAACGCTTCCAGCATGAGATCGGCACGGAATTGATGCTCGCTGATCAGCGCGCGCATGCCCTCGAACACATAGGTCGGCGGCAGCATCCACGCCACAACCTGCAGGAAGCCCGGCAAAACTGAAACGGGATAATAGACACAGGCCAGTGGCAGCAGGAGAAACATGATCGTCCAGGCAAGTCCCTCGGCGCCCATTCCGTTCCGCAGGATGAGGCCGGAAACAAGAATGCCGACGGACCAACTCGTCAGAATGAGATTGGTGAAGAATGCCGCGAGCGCGAATCCAAGCCCATAGAGATTGAACCCGAAAAAGGCGATCGCCAGAATCGTCACCGGCGCCATGCCGATGACGAGACGGATGATGCTCATCAGCATCAGCGCGATAACGAATTCGCCGGGGCGCAACGGGCTCATCATCAGGTTGCCCATGTTGCGCGCCCACATCTCCTCGAGAAACGAGACCGAGAATCCGAGCTGACCGCGAAAGAGAATGTCCCATAGCAGCACTGCGCCGATGAAGGTGCCGCCCGCACGGGCAAAGAACCCGGCATTCTGTGAAAGATAAACCTGCAGAAAACCCCACATCAGCATTTGCACGGTCGGCCAATAGATAAGCTCGAGCAGGCGCGGCCACGACGAGCGCATCAAATACCAATAACGCAGCACCATTGCGCCGACTCGGCGGGGCGAAAAGACGATGGCCTCGGTCGAAGCGCTCATTGTGCGGCCTCGCGCGCTTCGCCGCGCCCACGCGCGATATCGAGAAACACCTCCTCCAGCGTCTCGCGGCCATAGCGCGCGAGCAGCCGTTCCGGCGTGTCGTCGTCCTCGATGCGGCCGCGTTTGAGCATGATGACGCGTTCGCACAAGCGTTCGACTTCCACCATGTTGTGGGAGGCGAGCAGCAGCGTCGCGCCACGCGCCGTCCGGTAATGCTCGAGCCGGCCGCGCACCCAATCGGCGGTGTCGGGATCGAGCGAGGCCGTCGGCTCGTCGAGCAACAGTACCTCGGGACGATTGAGCAATGCCTTGGCGAGCGAGACGCGCGTCTTCTGTCCGGCTGACAACTTGCCGGTCGGCCGGTCGAGCAAATCGACGAGGTCGAACTCCTCCGCCAATTCCTCGATGCGTTTTTCGACGGCGGCAACGCCATAGAGAAGCCCGAACACGCGCAGATTTTGCCGCACGGTGAGCCGCATCGGCATGTCGACATACGGACTTTCGAAATTGAGGCGGTGCAGAACCTTGTGCCGCTCGCGTGTCATGTCGGCGCCGAGCACATGAACAGTTCCCGACGTCGGCCGGACGAGGCCCATAATCATCGCAATGGTCGTTGTCTTGCCGGCGCCGTTGCCGCCAAGGAGCGCCGTCACCGAGCCGACCGGCAGCGAAAAGCTCACGCCATCAACGGCGATATTGCCTTTGTAGGCCTTGACCAGGCCGTGAACAGCGATGGCGGGGACTGCGCTCATGGGGACAAAATCGATGCCGGGATGGCGCTCATTTGAGGGACGAAGCCCAACGACGCAAGCCCCAAAACGCCCCAGCCGCGGCGATGCGTCGTCCGCGCCAAGGTTCAAGTCACGCCGCCCAGCGGCTACATTGGCGCCATGACAACGATCGAAAACCCGCAGATTGAACTGCCGAGCCGAAATATCCGGCTCGACACGCTGATCAAGCTGCGCTGGCTGTCGGTGATCGCGCAGACGATCGTCATCCTCGTCGTGCATTTCGTGCTCGAATTCGAATTACCGATCTGGGGATGCCTCGCGGTGATCGCGCTGGCCGCCTGGCTCAATGTCGCCCTCTATCTGCGGTTCCGGCAGGCGCAGCGACTCGAACCCGACCGCGCTGCGTGGCTCTTGTCGTTCGATATCGCCGAACTTGCGCTTCTCGTCTTCCTCACCGGCGGCCTGGAAAATCCGTTTTCATTCTTCTTCCTTGGCCCGGTGCTGATCGCGGCCATGGCGCTGCCGCCGCGCATGACGATCATGCTCGGGCTGTTCGCGATGTGCTGCACGTCCGCGCTCGTCTTTTATCACTATCCGCTGCCATGGTCGCCAGAGGACCGGCCAAACCTGCCCGACGCCTATATCGCCGGCTTGTGGCTCTCGACCGTGCTCGCGATCTTCTTCATCAGCATCTACGCGTGGCAGGTAACGAAAGAGTCACAGCAACTGGTGCACGCGATCGCCGCGGCCGAGCTTGCACTCGTGCGCGAGCAACACATGTCGCAACTCGACGGCCTCGCCGCTGCTGCCGCGCACGAACTCGGCACGCCGCTGTCGACCATTTCCGTGATCGCCCGCGAGCTCGAACGTGACATCGATGCGAAATCGCCGCACGCGGACGACATCCGGCTGCTACGCGAACAGACCCAGCGATGCCGCGACATCCTTGGCCGCATCAGTCAGCTATCCGGACAGGATCAACCGTTCGGACGACTGCAGCTTACCGCCCTGCTCGAAGAAGTGGCGGCGCCGCATCGCGATTTCGGTATCACCGTCGAAGTGCACGTACCGAATGACGGCAACATCGAACTTCCACGCAACCCGGCCATCCTCTATGGCCTCGGCAATATCGTGGAGAACGCCGTCGACTTCGCACACGAGCGCGTCACCATCGAAGGCCAGTTGGCGGGAGACGACGTGGTCGTCACAATCAGCGACGATGGGCCAGGCTTTGCGCCCGAAGTCATCAATCGCATCGGCGAGCCCTATGTGCGCAGCCGCAGGAAGCGCCGCATGTACGCAAGCGGGGACACTGGCATGGGGCTCGGTTTCTTCATTGCCAAGACGCTGCTGGAACGCTCCGGCGCACGCCTGACATTCATGAACCGGCCGTTTCCGGAGCGCGGAGCCGTGGTCAACATCCGCTGGCCCCGGACGGCGTTTGACCCGTCGCCGCATTCCGCCGGCCTTGAGAACACCTCCGCCAATGCTTAGTCTTCAAGTACCACGAACACAGGACAGATGATGCTGGAACCCGCTTCCGCCACGAATAATGTCGTTTCCGTTCCGAACGAGCGCACGCTTCTGATCGTCGAGGACGACAAATCGTTCCTGCAGCGGCTGGCACGCGCAATCGAAGCGCGCGGATTCGCAGTCACCACCGCGGAATCGGTCGCTGAAGGCCTTTCCCTGGTTGAGCGTTCGGCGCCGGCTTTTGCCGTGGTCGACATGCGGCTGCGCGACGGCAACGGTCTTGACGTGGTTTCGGCGCTCAAGCGGCGCCGTCCCGAGGCACGCGCGATCGTGCTGACCGGCTACGGCAACATCGCGACGGCCGTGAACGCCGTAAAACTAGGGGCGGTGGATTATCTCGCCAAGCCAGCCGACGCCGACGATGTGATCGCGGCGCTGCTTGCGACCGAAGGCCGCAAGGCCCAACCGCCGGAACATCCGATGTCGGCCGATCGCGTTCGTTGGGAGCACATCCAGCGCATCTACGAGCTGTGCGATCGCAACGTCTCCGAAACGGCGCGCCAACTCAACATGCATCGCCGCACGCTGCAGCGTATCCTCGCCAAACGCGCCCCGCGCTGACGCGGGACGTCAAATGCCGTCGCCGTAGGGGCCGGCCGGATCGATCAGCGATTGCAGGCGCAACGAGGCGCAATGGGCGATGCGCAGCATCATGCCTTTGCGCGTCGCCGCAGCGAGCTTGTGTTCAGGCGCCTCGCACACAATCTGACCACCGAACGCATCGGCGACGATCAGCCCCGTGTCCTGCGGAAAGATGTCGCACGGCACGTCGACGGTCGTGGCAAAAAACAGCCGGTCGCAATGCAGTCGATAATCCATCCATTTCTGGTCGGCACGGAAGTCGGCGATCGATGACTTGATTTCGACGATCCATATTTCGCCGGCGCCATCGAGCGCGACGAGGTCGGCACGGCGTCCCGACGGCAACGGCAATTCACTGACACAGCAGAAGCCGTGGCTCAGCAACAGTCGCATCGTGCCACGCGCGACGGCACGCGCCGTTTCCGACTGGCGCCCGTCGACCGGAACGGTATCGACTCTGGCGACGAGACCGCTCATTCCGCTGCCGCCCGATGCCCGGAGGCGCGCTCAGGAAATGCACGGGCCAAACCGTCGCGCGTGGCGGGCAAAATGCCGCGCTCGGTGATGAGACCGGTCACGAGACGGGCCGGGGTGACATCGAAGCCGTAATTCGCAACCGGCGAGCCGTCGGGCACAATCGTGACCGTCGCAATGCGCCCGTCGTCAAGCTTGCCGCTCATGCGCGACACTTCCTCGCCGCTGCGCTCTTCGATCGGGATCTCGGCCACGCCGTCGTTTACGGCAAAATCGATCGTGGGCGACGGAAGCGCGACGTAGAACGGAACGCCGTTATCGTGCGCCGCGAGCGCCTTCAGATAAGTGCCGATCTTGTTGCAAACATCGCCCTGCGCCGTAACGCGGTCGGTGCCGACAATAACCAGATCGACAAGCCCATGCTGCATCAGATGGCCGCCGGTATTGTCGGGAATGATCGTGTGCGACACCCCGTGCTGGCCCAGTTCAAAAGCAGTGAGCGAAGCGCCCTGGTTGCGCGGACGTGTCTCGTCCGCCCAGACATGCAGCGGGATGCCGTTGTCATACGCAAGGTAAATGGGCGCCGTCGCGGTGCCGTAATCGACGGTTGCCAGCCAGCCCGCATTGCAATGCGTGAGAACGTTGACACGTTCGCCCGGCTTCTTGCGTGCGGCGATATTCTCGATCAGCTTCACGCCATGGCGACCGATGGCCTGACAGATCGTGACATCCTCGTCGCAAATTTCAGCCGCACGACGATAAGCAGCGGCGACGCGATCATCGCGCGAACGATTGCGGACGGCGGCAACGATTTCATCGACTGCCCATTTCAGATTGACCGCGGTGGGACGCGTGGCGATGAGGCCTGCGGCGGCGCGTTCGAGCTGCTCATCCGAAGCATCGGTGCGGAGCGCAAGGCACATTCCGTATGCGGCCACCGCGCCAATCAGCGGCGCTCCGCGCGTCTGCATCGTCTTGATTGCCTGCGCCGCCTCGTCCCAGGTCGCGAGGCGAACGGTTTCCAGGCGATGCGGCAACAACGTCTGGTCGATGATGCCGACGGACCAGCCATCCGGCTCGAGCCAGATGCTTCGCATGTGCCTGCCGCCAATCTTCATGGTGCTCGATTCCGTCCGCGCGTTGATAGCATGCTTGTCCGCCTTTGAGGCATACCGCAATGTGCCGCCCGGGCAAGGAGATGGGCATGGCGAGCATCGATTTCGAGGCCGAATACAACAACCGTGCGCGCGTACCGGAGTATCAGGCCATCTTCGCGCGCTGGGACAAGGAGGCTGCGGAATATCGCGCCACGAGGGCGTCGCCCGGTCAATCTGAACTCGGGATTTCCTACGGTCCGTCCGCCCGGCAGACCATCGATCTGTTTTTTCCCACACACGACGATCCGCCGATCGCCTTATTCATCCACGGCGGCTATTGGCGGTCGCTCGCGCCTTCGATGTTCAGCCACATGGCGCGCGGGCTGAACGGGCACGGCGTCACTGTCGCCGTCGTCGGCTATGATCTTTGTCCCCAAGTCACGATCGCCCAGATCATCGAACAGATGCGCAAGAGCTGTCTCTACTTGTGGGAGCGCTTCAACAAACGCATCACGATCTACGGCCATTCCGCCGGCGGACATCTGGCAGCGTGCTTGCTCGCAACTGACTGGCCCTCGTTGGATCCGACGGCGCCCGGCGATCTTGCGACGGCGGGCTATTCAATTTCCGGTCTGTTCGATCTGACGCCTCTCATCCACACCGCCATGAACGCTGACTTGCGTCTTGATGAGGCGACGGCAAAACGCGTGTCGCCGCTTTTCTGGCCCACGCCAGCCGGGCGCACACTTGATGCGGTCGTAGGCGGCGCAGAATCGAGCGAATTCCTGCGGCAAAGCCGCATCATCGCCGATGCGTGGGGAAAAACGGCAACAACGCGGTATGAGGCCATATCGGGCGCCAACCACTTCGTAGTGCTTGATCCCCTCGCCGATCCGCAGAGCGCGATGGCGAAACAGGTCGCCGACCTGTGCGCACGGACTCAGGCGAAGTCATAGGCTCACGGCCCGCCAAAGCCGCTCAGGGCCGCCGTTTCGATCCGGAATCAAAAGAACGCCTGAATACCTGTCTGCGCCCGGCCGAGGATCAGGGCGTGGATATCGTGCGTGCCTTCGTAGGTGTTGACCGTCTCGAGGTTCGCCATCACCCGCATGATGTGAAATTCCTCCGAGATGCCATTGCCGCCATGCATATCACGGGCGACGCGTGCAACCTCGAGCGCTTTGCCGCAATTGTTACGCTTCATCAGAGAAATCGCCGGCGGCGCAGCGCGCCCCGATTCAAGCATGCGGCCAAGTCTCAGCGCCCCTGCGAGCCCGAGCGCAATCTCGGTCTGCATGTCGGCGAGTTTCTTCTGAACGAGCTGATTGGCGGCGAGCGGACGGCCAAATTGCTTGCGGTCGAGCACATATTGCCGCGCACGCTGCCAGCAGAACTCGGCCGCCCCCATTGCGCCCCAGACGATACCGTAGCCCGCCATGTTGAGGCAGCCGAAGGGCCCTGCGAGGCCCGACGCGTTCGGCAACAGATTCTCTTCGGGAACCAGCGCGCCATCGAGCACGATCTCACCTGTCACCGACGTTCGCAGCGACAACTTGCCTTCGATCTTTGGCGTCTCAAAACCCTTCGTCCCGCGCTCAACGATAAAGCCGCGGATGACGTTATCGAGCTTCGCCCAGACGACGGCGAGATCGGCGATCGGCGCGTTCGATATCCACATTTTCGCGCCGGTCAGGCGATAGCCGCCCGCGACTTTCTCCGCACGCGTCACCATCGAGCCGGGATCGGAACCGTGATCCGGCTCGGTCAGGCCGAAGCAGCCCACGAATTCCCCGCGCGCGAGCTTCGGCAGATATTTCTTGCGCTGCGCTTCCGAGCCGTATGCATAGATCGGATGCATGACGAGCGACGATTGCACCGACAACGTAGAGCGATAACCGGAATCGACATGCTCCAACTCGCGTGCAATCAGGCCATAGGCGACATAGCCAAGGCCGGCCCCGCCGTATTCCTCAGGAATGGTCGGGCCCAGGAGCCCGAGTTCTCCCATTTCACTCAGGATCGCGCGGTCGACGGTCTCCTCGCGCCACGCCTTGATAACCTTCGGGAACAGCGTATCGCGGGCATAGCCGTGCGCGGTGGCGCGCACCATACGCTCCTCTTCGCTCAGCTCGCTTTCGAGATCGAGCGGATCCTCCCAATTGAAGGCGGTATCCTTTAACGGCGAGGGCGCATGGGAGGCGCGTTTTTCAGCCGGTTTGCTCATCAATTGTGCTCCCCTGGATTGGAGCGTTTTTACCTGCTCCGGACAAATGTGTCGAACCGTTTACATTGTTCAAACTGTCGGCATCGAAAATCGCTTCGATATGCTACAAAAGCTTTGGAATCAGGACTTTCATTGTTTCAGGCGGGGGCAGACGTGACGAGTTCCGACGGCGAGAAGCGGGCGGCACACATGGCGCGGTCCGTTCATCTCATCGCTGCGCTGGGGGCCGCATTGCTTGTGAGCACGTCCTTCGTCACACCCGCCGACGCGAGCCTGCTGCGGCGGGCAAAAGCAAAGCACTCGGAAAGCCGCGAAGCGGGAAAGCGCGAGAAGAAGGAAGCGAAATATCCTTCCGGCGTCCTGCACATCGTCGTCAACATCTCCACGCAGCGCGTCGCGCTCTATTCCGATGACAAGCTGGCAACGCGCTCGACCGTGTCGACCGGCGTTCCAGGCCATCCGACTCCGCTCGGGGTGTTCAGCGTCATCGGCAAAGAGCGCTATCACGCCTCCAATATCTATAGCGGCGCGCCGATGCCATTCATGCAACGCATCACATGGTCGGGCGTAGCGCTGCATCAGGGGTTCGTCACCGGACGGCCAGCGTCGCATGGATGCATTCGTCTGACTTCGGACTTCGCCCAGCTCCTCTGGCAGACAACGAAAATTGGCGCGCGCGTGATCATCGCGCGCGAGGATGTCGCCCCGTCGATGATTTCGAATCCTCGCCTCTTCGTGCCGCGGCCGGCCGCCGAAGCTGCCGCAACGGCGCCAACGCGCACGGCTGAAGCCACACCCGTCACGACGAGCGATGCCGCCGCGCCTGCGGCCGTGAAGGCGAATGAAACTCCTGAGTTGCGGCCGACGATGGCAGCGGAGCCAGACAAAGGCGCCGATCCGGCGCTCAGCACCCCGCCCGTGATCCCGGCCGTCACCGTCGAACTCGACAAGGTCGAGGGGAGAAAAGAACTGGCCCCGCCGCGCGGTCCTATCTCGATTTTCATTAGCGGCAAAGAAAGGCGACTGTTCGTGCGCCAGGCTTTTCTGCCGATCTTCGATGCGCCGGTGGCCATCTCGGACGCTGACCGTCCGCTCGGCACCCATGTCTATACGGCGTTCGCCGACGAAAGCGACGCCACCAAGCTTCGCTGGCTCACTATCTCGGTGCCGGATCCGCAGAAGACGGAACGCAGAGCGCCTGCCCGTGGCGCGAAGGAAGCAAAAAACGAGGATAAGGCACCGTCGGCTTCGACCGCAGCCGAAGCCCTCGACCGACTCGACATCCCGGCCGACGCGCGCCAGCGGGTCGACGAAATGGTGACGGCCGGCGCATCGCTTATCGTGTCCGATCACGGCCTGGGCGACGAAACCGGCGAAGGAACCGATTTCATCGTCGTGACCCGGTAAGCGGCGACCGTCGCCTCGTTGCCGGACCGCCACCATTCGTCTATGAGACGGCGAGGCGCCCGTAGCTCAGCTGGATAGAGCGTTGCCCTCCGAAGGCAGAGGTCAGAGGTTCGAATCCTCTCGGGCGCGCCAGCCGAAAAATCCCTCCGAAAAGCGGCTAATGCTTCGTTGAGGCGCACGCGCATTTTCTCGTGCATGTGTTGCAGCGCAACCAATATGCACTCTAGGCAAGCGGCAAGTTCACGTTAAGATGTTTGCGCTTGGGCAATGGCACACTGGTCGCGTCGGGAACGCTAACGCTGCAATCGCGTTAGAAATGGCGCGTTCAGTTGGAGGAGAGCGCAAATGGCCGATCTGTATCGCGATGACGCAGACTTCGGTGAGCCGCTGGACGATCAGGTTCTCGATCCAATCTGGAACTGGGTCGGCGGCGTTCTGATTACGAGTATTGTCGTCGGCTTCCTTACTTTCGAGATGAGCGTTTACAACGTCGGCATTGCCGACTTGTTTGGCTCGGGCACGACGACGACCGCTCAATACGTGCAGTCAGACCGGGCTCAGAAATAGTCGGCCGCCGCGTCCGCGGGCCGATCTCATCGTCGCTGTGCCGTCCGTGGACGGAGTGCGGCTTTTCGTGCGAACGATTGACATTCGTTCAGCTTCCGGCTCCCACGATTAACAAGCGTTCAGCGCAACTGCGGCAAATTGCCTTTTCGTTATGGCAATTGTTGCCAGGCCGAACGCCTTTCCCGCAGATACGTTTTTGCTCTGACGACCTTGGCCACAGGCCAAGAACGCGCGTCGGCGCGAGAAAAAATAAGGGCGCAAGCCCTGACAATCAGAAGAAACGAAATCTGAAGCCTGGGGGACGACGTGACTTATCAGTGGGTGGACTACGAGCCCGATTTCGTTCGGCGCCGTTACGATCAGATTGCGGGTGCAATTACATTCTTCGAATGGCTCCTGTTTCTGCCGGCTCAATTCAGACAAAGGGCCGCCGAGAATGTCGCACGGCGCGGGGAGCGCATTCTGGAAATCGGCTGCGGCACCGGGCGCAACCTGCCACATCTGAGCGAAGCGGTCGGACCGCGCGGTCATGTTTACGGGATCGATTTGTCCGATGGCATGCTCGCACATGCACACGAAATCTGCCGCGAGAAAAATCTCACGAATGTCACGCTGTCGCGCGAGGATGCGACGAATTACGTCGCCCCGTCGCCGCTTGATGGAGTGCTGTTCGGCCTCTCGTATAATACCATGCCGAATCATCTGCACGTCCTTCGTAACGCGCTTGCGCAACTGCGTCCGGGCGGTCGGGTCGTCATCATGGACGCGAAAGTTCCGGAGGGATTCGGCAGCAGCGTTATTCTGCCTTTCGGCCTTTGGCTCATGCGCCACACGCTGCTCGGCAATCCGCTGATCCGGCCGTGGGAGCACCTGGCCGACGCAACGGAGCATTTCGAGATGCAGGAATTCCTCTTCGGTTCATACTATATCTGCCGCGGTATCAAATCCGGTCCGGCGACGGTGCGCGAATCTGCACGCGCGGAGATCGGAACTTTCGCGATCGCCTAGCGACGAAATAGCGGAAAGACCCAATGGCAGCTGCCCAAGCCCGTGGCAACGGACGCGCTCCATGCAGGGGATTCTTCGGGAGACGTCTGTAACCACACCTTGTACGGGCCGCCGGCGAGCGTGTCCTGTGATGAAAGCGTAGCGAGTCCGGCCGCAGAGCTGAAGCGGTGCGCAGCGCCGCTGCCGACATCCTGCGCATGCAATACAAATTGCTCCGACGAGAGCCTCAATTCGCCTTTCTCCAGACCTTCCAGCGCTGCTTTGGAATCGAACAGCGTTGCTGTGCCGACCTTTTCGATCGCACGCGCGCGAAGGCTTTCGCTGAAAGCCTTGGTGCCCGCCAACGGCACGACCATAAATGTCAAGGTGCTCTTTTGCAGCGCTGCGGCCCGATCGCAATCAGCCAGCGCGGCCTGAACCCATGCGAAGTGAGAGGCGTTCTCTGCCTGTTGCGCGCGACCGCCGGCAATCTTCCTCACCCACTCGACGATACCGCTTCGCGTGGTGAGCACGACGGCGACGGCAGCAAGAATGATGATGATTGTGCCGAATGTCAGTAGCCTGACGGCACCGCGTTGTTGCTTCGCCGCGAAATTGTCGGCGCGCGGCATCGGCAGTCCTAGTGCAACCGGGGAGACTTCAGAAACCGGTTACGATCGCCCGACGTCACCGAAAGTTCGAGCGTGCGACCGTCGCGATAAATCGTCAGCGGCACTTCAATGCCCGCGGACCCGAGCGACCAGACGTGACGATAGAAGTCAGCGAGGTTGGCCGGCTCGTGCGCACCCACCGAAAGGAGGACATCGCCCGTTCGCAATTTCGCACGCTGCGCAGGTCCGTCCTTTGCCACGCCGACGACCACGATCTTGTCTTCCATTTCCGTGCTGAACAGGCCGAGCCAAGGACGAGCCGCGCGATTGGGGCGTCCGAACTTGAGCATATCGTTGTAGATCGGTTTCAACAGGTCGATTGGCACGACCATGTTCAGTTGTTCCGATTCGCCCTGCTCGGCCGATTGCTCGAGTTGCAGCGAGCCGATACCGATCAATTCGCCCTTCGCGCTGATCAGCGCCGTGCCACCCCAATGCGGATGGGCCGGCGCCGTGAAGATCGCATCGTCGAGAACGTATTCCCAATAGCCGGCGAATTCCTGCCGTCCGACAATGCGCCCGGCAATGGAATGAGTGCGTCCGCCGGCACCGGCAATCACAACGGTCTGACCGGGCTGCGCCTCGCTCGATCGGCCGATGGGCAAGGCCGGCAATTCCAGCCGGCCCAGTGCCTGGACCAGACCGAAACCGGTTTCCTGATCGTAGGCGAGTGCGTGGCCAGCGATCGCGCGTCCGTCATTAAGATGCAACCAGATCGCGTCAGCTTCGGTGAGGAGATACCCAATCGTCAGCACGATGCCTTTGTCGTCGATCACGACTCCGTAGCCGGCGCGTTCGGTCCCCAAGGTCTCGGCGGTGAAAGCGTCGACCGGAATCGTTGTCCGCAGGCCGACCATGGAGGAGAGCGCGGTGTGCAAATCGTAGGCATAGTCTCCGGGACTGGGCTGCGCCGCCGGCGCCACTTTCCAGTTGCTCAATGACGTCATCGTTACTCCCGCCCCTGCGCCGCGTGACATGATTTCGACGTACATATTTATTGGGATTAGGCCTTGCGCCCGCAAGGGAACAAGGCGATGCAAATTGCCGGTGCGGCATGCCTTCATCCCGCCTCAACTTTCTCTGTATAATAGCGATAGTCGGATCGAGGACATGATCTCCCGCCATTTCGCCGCATTCGCCGCCGCCGGCATCGGTCTCGCCCTGTTCGCAGCGCCGGCCGCGGCACAATACTATTCGCCCCGGCCCTATTACCCGGCGCCCGGGGCTTATGGCGCACCGGCTCCAAGCGACGATGACGACATCACCGCAGCGGAGGATGACGACGACATGCAGGCTCCGGGCGCGCCGCCGCAGGGTGCGCGAACCGATTATCCGGGCCTTCAGCAAGGTGGCTATCCCTACGATTCGCGGGTGCAGAGTGCGCCGCTGCCGGACCGGTCTGTCCCCGGCGGTCAGCCAGGCTATGCGCCCCCGGCCGGCCAGCAGGCCGTGCCCGGCGGTTACATGACGCCGCCGAATTCTTACGGCCGCGCCCCGGGGAACGGCGCCTACAATGCTCCCGCAGACGGAAATTATTCGCCGCGTCCCGACTATGATCAGGCGCCGCGTCCGCCGGCTGTGATCGAATCGAACCGCGCTCCCAACAGTGCCGCGGGTGCTGTGCCGGCGGCGCCGTCCAACATCGCCTCACTGCCACCGGACGATCAGCCCGAAGTGGGCGAGCCCAAAGAATTGCCGCCGCAATTCAAGCGGCAGACGGTGGACTATCTCACCAAGGAACCGGTCGGCACGATCATCATCGATACGCCCAGCACATATCTCTATTACGTGCTCGGGAACGGCAAGGCGATCCGCTACGGCATCGGTGTCGGCCGTGACGGCTTCACCTGGTCGGGCAAGGAGCGCATTACCCGGATGGCGGAATGGCCGGACTGGTATCCGCCCTCTGAGATGATCGAGCGCCAGCCTTATCTGCCGCGCATGATGGCGGGCGGTCCCGGCAATCCGCTTGGCGCACGCGCGCTCTATCTCGGCAAGACGGTCTATCGCATCCACGGCACGAACCAGCCTTCGACCATCGGCAAATTCGTTTCCTCCGGATGCATCCGCATGCTCAATGAGGATGTCGAAGATCTGTACGGCCGCGTGAAGGTCGGAACCAAGGTAGTGGTGCTGCCGAGCGCGACGCCTTCCGCCAGTGTCGCCTCGCCTGTCGCTGGCGCGGCGACTGCCACGCGCTGAACGTTCGCGCTTCTCGAAATCGGGACCGTACGGCCACGCAGCAATTCTTGCTGCGTTGGGTCAGGACGTGAGGGCTATCGAGCGCCTTGCGTCCGCAAAGCAGCTGAATGTGATCTAGCTCACAGAACGTGGCGGCGGCGGTCTGCATGATCGCGTCGTGGGGCCGAAGGGCGTCGACGACGGCCTTCCGAAGCGTGTCGAAAATCGGATATTTTCGCCCTCGCCGTCGACTGCTAGGGGACTGGGACCATGCCGTGGCTGAAGCACCTCGCGATTATCGCCGGGCTTGCAACGTTGTTTTCCCTTTCTGTCACCGACGCGCACGCCGACCGGCGCGTGGCACTCGTGATCGGCAATTCCGCCTATCAGAACGCGACGCAATTACCGAACCCGGCGAATGATGCGGCCGCCGTTGCTGCGCTGTTCAAATCGGTCGGCTTTGAGGTCGTGGAAAGCAAGCACGATCTCGGCTCCTCCGACATGCGTCGCACCGTGCGCGAATTCGCCGCCGAAGCCGCCAAGGCCGATGTCGCGGTGGTTTATTACGCCGGACATGGCATCGAAGTGGACGGCACCAATTACCTCATTCCGGTGGATGCCGCGCTCGTGCGCGACACCGATGTCGAGGACGAAACGATATCGCTCGATCGCATCATGCGGCTGATCGAGCCCGCAAAGAAGCTGCGTCTCGTCATCCTTGATGCCTGCCGTGACAATCCGTTCGCCAATGGCATGAAGCGCACCTACGCCAAGCGCTCGCTCGGTCGCGGTCTCGCCAAGGTCGAGCCGACAATTGCCAACACGCTCGTCGCTTTTGCCGCGCGCGAGGGCTCGACCGCAGCCGACGGCGACGCCAAGAACAGTCCGTTCACCGCTGCGCTGCTGAAGCATCTGGCTTCGCCTGGTCTCGATTTGCGCATCGCCTTTGGCCGCGTGCGCGACGAGGTCCTGAAGAACACGGGTAATCAGCAGGAGCCTTTCGTTTACGGTTCGCTCGGAGGCGAGGTGCTTGCGCTTGTGCCCGCGCCTGTCGATCAGGATGCCGACGCGCGGCGGGACTATGAATTCGCCGCGCAGATCGGGACGAAGGATGCCTGGGAGTCATTTCTCGCCGCGCGCAAGACCGGCCTCTACGCCGATCTCGCCCGCGCGCAATACAACAAGCTGACCACCGCCGAACAGGCGAGCGCGAAAGCGGACGAGGCCGCGCGCACAGCCCAGCTTCTGGAAAAGCGCAAATTCGATGACATCCGCCGCCAGGCGGAAGAACAGGCCAAGCGCGAAGCGGAAGAGGCCAAGCGCCAGATTTCCGAACAGGCGAAGCGAGAGATCGAGGAGAACAAGCGCAAGGTCGCCGAGCAGGCGCAACGCGACCTCGCCGATGCGCGACGGCAGGTCGAGGAGGCGAAACGCCAAGCCGACGAAGCACGCCGGCAGGTTGACGCCGCGCGGCAACAGGCGGTCGAAGACGCGCGTCGGCAAGTCGAGGAAGCGCGCCGAAAGAGCGACGCGCAGCCGAAGATCGTCGCCGCCCTGCCCTCTCCGCCACAGGATGCCACGCCCGCGCCGGCCAAACCCGTGATCGATTCCGCCGACATCGCGCGGCTCCTGCAGGCGCATCTCAAACGCGTCGGCTGCGATCCCGGCACGACCGACGGCAGCTGGGGCGAATCGTCGCGCAAGGCGCTGGAGAAATTCAACAAGGCCGCCGGCACAACCTATGACGTGAAAGTGGCAAGCCTCGACGTGCTCGATACAGTGCGCGCCAAGTCCGCCCGGGTCTGCCCGCTCGTTTGCGACAAGGGGCAGAAGGCCGAAAGCGACCGCTGCGTGCAGATCACCTGTCAGAGCGGCTTCGCGCTTGGATCGGACGGGGCATGCCACAAGAAGCCGGAGCCGGCGGCGCGGTCCGCCTCGCGCTCGGAACCGCGGGCTGCGGCTTCCGCAGGCGGCACCAAGTGTTTCACCTTTAACGGCAAGCGCTTTTGCGAATAGGGGCCAAAGAGGCCGCCCGCCCGGCCATCGTACTCATTGGATCGAGGCCGCATACGCGCAAGCCGCGCGTGACCCGTTGTCACGAATCAGCAAAAATACCGTCTTGGATGACAGTGATTGAGGCGGAACCGCCTCTCGGCTGACATTGGCGGCGCCGGCAGGCGCTTTCGGCGATTGTTTCCTTTGTATCCAGGCGTGTCGTGCCGTCGGCAAGACGGCGGTTCTGAGATTCGATTCGATGCTGCCTGATCTGCGGCTCCTGGCGATCGCAACCATTTCGACCTTCCTCGTGACGGTTGGCGCCGCCCTGTTCGTGTCGAGCCGGATGCTGCCCGAACCGGTGAACTTTCACGCCGATCGCTCGGAGGAAGGTCCGATTGGCCGTATTTCCGGCAGTTGGCCGGACGCGCGCCAGCTCGGCCCGCGCGATCTGAACGTCAAACCCAAGGCCGAACCGAAGATCACGGATCGCCCAGTGTTGGACAGCGCCCCCGCTGATCAGGCCGAAACGAGTTCATCTGGCGAAACGGCTGCGCCGCAGAATCCGTCGGCGACCACGACCGACGCAAAGAATGCCACGCCGGGACCGGGATTGACGCCGCCAAGCGACACGGGGGCCTCGTCGGCTCCAGACACCAAGCCTGCCGAAACCATCGCCGTGAAACGCGACGATCCCGCCTCGGGCCCGGCGGCCGACGACGCTGCCGCCGACCAGACCGGGTCAATTCCGGCAAAGCCCAAACCGGAAAGCGCGCCGGTGCCGAGTGGCGAGACGGTCGCTGCACGGCCTGACAAGGCGGACGAGGCGCCACCCAAACCCGACGCGGCTGCCGTCGCGGACAAGGCGAAGGTGGAAAAGCCAAAGGCGCATAGCCGCTTCTTCAAGCGACGACGGCACCTGGTGCCGCAGCAGAACGCAACCAACACCAACACGCTGACGAATAGCGGCCCGGTGCGCGATTTCTTCACCGATTTCCCTTCCGGCAACATGCGCTAGCCGCATGAGCTTTTCAAAGAGCTGACGCCCGCTTTTCGCTCCGCCATTTGTGACAACCGGCTGTCGCACCACGCACCGATCGTGCCTACATTGGCTCAATCGTTGCTGTGAAAGCCGCCATGCATGATTCCATTATCCATTCTGGACCTCTCCCCCGTGATCGCCGGCGGAACCGGCGCTCAGGCGCTGCGCAATACGCTCGATCTTGCCCGCCGCGCCGACACGCTCGGGTATCATCGCTACTGGCTCGCCGAGCATCATAACCTGTCGAACATCGCTAGCTCCGCGCCGGACCTGATGATGGGTCAGGTCGCGGCGATCACGTCGCGCATGCGCGTCGGCTCGGGCGGCGTGATGCTGCCAAACCATGCGCCGCTGATGGTCGCCGAGCGTTTCAAGATTCTGGAAGCGCTTTTTCCCGGCCGCATCGATCTTGGTATCGGACGCGCACCGGGAACCGATCCCGTGACATCGATCGCGCTGCGTCGGCGCCAGGACATTCGCGAGGATGACGATTTCCTCGAGCGATTCCAGGAATTGATGCTGATCGAGACCAAGGGCTTCCCGGAAGGCCACCCGTTTCGCAACGTTCGCGCGATGCCTGCCGACGTCGCGCTGCCGCCGATTTTTCTTCTCGGCTCCAGCGACTACAGCGCGGCGCTCGCGGCGCAGATCGGCGCCGGTTTTTCCTTCGCACATCATTTCGCCCAACACGATGCGGTGACGCCGATGCGCAGCTATCGCGCGAATTTCCGCCCCTCGGTCGCGCTGCCCAAGCCTTACGCCATTCTCGCCACCGCGATCGTGTGCGCGGACACGGCTGATGACGCCGAGCGGCTTGCCTCCACCATCGACCTGAATTTCGTGCGCCGGGCGAAGGGCGAGTATCTGCCACTGGAAAGTCCCGAGACGGCGCTCGCCTATCCCTATTCACCCATCGACCGCGAGCGCATCAAGGCCAATCGCGCGCGCCTGTTTGTCGGCACGCCAGAAACGATCCGACAGCACGTTTCCCCACTCATCGAGGCGACGCAGGCGAACGAATTGATGGTAACGACCATGATCTACGATCATGCGGCGCGCGTTCATTCCTATGAGCTGCTGGCGCACGCCTTCGGTCTGAAATCCGCATGACGCGCCGCCTGCGCCCGCGCTAGAATTGACAGTAAGGGCAGCAAACGAACGGACAATGGGAGGTTCCATTGGGTAAGCACGTCTCTTTGACGGCCGCAGATCAACATCGGCTCGACAGCTATCGCGCCGATCCGGAGGGAACGCCCAAGGGCGGCCTCGTCGTCGTGCAGGAAATCTTTGGCGTCAATCATCACATCCGCAACGTCTGCGATCGGCTGGCATCCGCGGGATATGTCGCCATTGCGCCCGCTCTGTTCGACCGGATGGTGCGCAATTTCGAAACCGGCTATTCGCCGGAGGATGTCGCCACGGCGCGCAAGTACCTAACCAATATCGACTGGGATGCCATGATCCGCGACATCGAAGCGGCGGCCACGGATATCCGCAATGTTGGCGCGCTCGGCATCATCGGATTCTGCATGGGCGGTTCGCTCGCATTCCTGTCTGCAGCGCGCATTTCCGGATTGTCTGCCGCGATCGTCTATTACGGCGGGCAGATTACGCGTTTTATCGACGAGCAGGAAAAATGCCCGTTGCAGATGCATTTCGGCCAGAAGGACGATCATATCCCTCTCACCGATGTGGAAGCGATCGGCAAGAAGCATCCGAAAGCGCAAATCTACACCTATCCCGCCGGACACGGTTTCAATTGCGATGAGCGTGGCAGTTTCGACGCGGCGAGCGCAAAGCTTGCGTGGGATCGCTCGCTTGAATTCCTGGGCATGCACCTGAAGCAGAAATAGATCCGCTCGCACACGCCTACGCATTCTTACGTAACGCCGGATCACTCTTGCGCAATCATTGCTTTACGCGCGTCTTTTAGAAGCATGGTTCCCGCGCAGTTCGCCCGCATCAAGCGCGCGAGCATGAACCGCCCGCTGGGAGCACAAAGGCGGTCTTCCATTGCCGGCCGCGTGGATCTCCTCCGCGCGGCCGGATTTTTTTAGAACCAGCGCTCGGGAATACTGATGGTATCGCCAGGCCGCACCGGAAAACTCGACGGCACGCGCGACCGCATCGGCTCGCCGTTGATATTGCGCGTCAGCCGAGCGTCAGATTTGTGCGCGCGCGGGGAATAGCCGCCCGCGATCGCCACCGCGGTCTCCACCGTCATGTTGGCGACGTAAGGATATTGGCCGGGCGCCATTACTTCTCCCAGGATGAAGAAGGGCCGATAGGTTTCGACCTCGACAGCGACGCGCGGCTCGCGGATATAGCCTTGCCGCAAACGGTCGGCGATGGCGCGGGACAATTCGTTCGTCGTCAGACCGCTCGCCCGCACCGGCCCGATCAGCGACATATTCACGTTGCCGGCGGCGTCGACGAGATAGGTATTGGTGAGCCCATCCTGGCCGAATACCGTGACGCGCAGCCGATCGCCGGAATCGAGAATGTAAGGCTCGCTCGCCGACGGCGCATAGGCGATGGGCGCGGCGGCGTAGAGCGTGGGCGGCTCGCGCCGGGCGCAGCCGCAGACGGCCAGAAGCAGCATCAATGACGACAAAAGGAGACGGCTTGGCCGCATAAGGCGAATCCGGGCCCGATCCAGAAATCCAAGCCCGATTAACGCCTTCTATGGTTAACGAATCCCTTAAGGAAGCCGGTTTGGCGGCGATCTGCCTCAGTTGCGGCGGCGCTTCGTCAGGCGCGCCTCGGCCGGGTGTTCGGTCCGCTCGCCAATTCGGTCGGCCAGAGCCACAACCAGCATCGAAACGAGAAACAGGCCGTGAATGCCCGCGAGCCAGGCGAGCTTCGTCGGCTCATATACCCCGACATTCATGAAGGCCTTGAGCACCTGGATAGCCGAAATCGCGACGATCGACGACATCAGCTTCTGCTTGAGACCCCCGAAATCGACCTTGGTCATCCACTCGGGATGTTCCTCACCGTGCGCCTCCAAGCGGGAGACGAAATTTTCGTAGCCCGAGAAAATGACGATCACGATCAAATTGCCGACAAGGACGAGATCGACCAGCGACAACACACCGAGAATGACTTCCGATTCCGATGCAATGTGAATCTTGGTCATGAATTCGAAAAATTGCTGCAGGAAATGGACGAGTAGCAGCAGCAGGCTGCCGACAAGACCGAGATAAAACGGCGCGAGCAGCCAGCGGCTTTGAAAAAGAATGCGTTCCAGCAGCAATTCGATCTGGCGCATCGTCAACTCCGGGTCCTTGCGATTTTACGCACGCAACGTTCGCATGATCGATGGCTCACGCGCAATCGTGAAGCGAAAAACAAAAGAGGCGGCCGAACGGCCGCCTCTCACCCGTCGTCAATTGCTGTCAGGCAGGCTGCGATGCCTTGACCCCGACCCCGATCGGGCACGACACACCGGTGCCGCCGAGGCCGCAATAGCCGAAGGGGTTCTTCGCCAGATATTGCTGGTGATAGTCCTCGGCAAAATAGAATTCCGGCGCGTCAACGATCTCCGTCGTGATGGCGCCATAGCGCTTGGACGCCAGCGCCTTCTCATACATGACTTTCGATTCCTCGGCCGCTTTGCGTTGCGCCGGCGAGAACACATAGATGCCGGAGCGGTATTGCGTGCCGACATCGTTGCCTTGGCGCATGCCTTGCGTCGGGTCGTGATTCTCCCAGAACGTCTTGAGCAAGTCCGCATACGAGACCTGCCTGGGATCGAACACGAGGAAGACAACCTCGTTGTGGCCTGTGCGCCCCGAACACACCTCTTCGTAGGTCGGATTGGGTGTTATCCCTCCGGCATAGCCGACGGCGGTGAGGTAAACGCCGGGCAATTGCCAGAACTTGCGCTCGGCGCCCCAGAAACAGCCCATGCCGAACATGGCCGTCTCGAATCCCTGAGGATAAGGACCCTTCAGGGGATTACCGTTGACGAAATGCGCCTTGGCGGTGGGAATCGCGTTTGGCCGTCCGGGCAGTGCCTCGCGCGCGGTCGGCATGCTGAGTGATTTCTTGAACGTGAACATGTCGGCATCTCCCGTGATGGCCGCAATATAATCCTCGCATGAAGCCCGCGCATCCGGTCAGCCGATCACGACTTCGCCAAACCCACGTGTCCAACCATCACGCACTTGCGAACGCTTCCCCTGGCAAGTCGCGCAGCTTATGCTGCCGCGCGACAAGCAGGGCGTCGCGCCTCGCTTCGGGATCCGGAGGAATTATGAACTTCAAGCCGCTCGTCTTTGCGTTCGCGCTTGCATACGCGGGCATTACGCCCGCTGCCGCGCAGCAGACGCCGCCCCCCTATGGCCCGGCCATCACTCTTGAGACGGCCAAGAAGGCGATGGCCGCGGCGGAGGCGGAAGCCGAGCGCAACAACTGGCAGGTCGCGATCACCATTCTCGATTCCGGCGGCAACCAGGTGATGATGCATCGACGGGACAACGCGCAGCTCGCCGCGGTCGATGCTTCGTTCGCAAAGGCGCAGACGGCGCTCGCCTTCAAGCTGCCGTCGAAAGCTCTGGAAGAGGCCGTCACCGCGGGAGGCGCGGGCTTGCGGCTGATCGGGGCGAAATACGTCTTTCCGGTCGAAGGCGGCATTCCCATCATCGTCGACGGCAAGATCGTTGGCGCGATCGGCGTGTCGGGCGGATTATCTGGCCAGAACGGGCAAGTCGCCGCCGCCGGGGTGAGCGCGATCGGCCAATAGCAAAGCTCTCGGCTTCAAAAGGACCTTCATGGCCGGGCCTGAGCCCGGCCATTTCGTCTGGCGCGCGGCACCACCAGCGCGCCTTCATTTCACCCGGGTGATATTGACTTTATTTTACCCGGACATAAATACGGCTCCAACAGAAGGAGTTCTCCATGACCGGACACAGCCAAACGCCCGCTACGGCCTTTGCCGGGATGCGGCGCGTCGCGGCCGGCCCACTGGCCGATGTCGCGTTGAAAGCCAAGAAGCTCGTCGATCAGGGTGACGACGTTCTCATTCTCGACGACGCCACCGCCGAGCCAATCGAGGTCGATTTCCGCGGCAGCGCCAAGGACGTGCGCGCCCGACTCGACGCCGGAACGCCCGCGCCGGAACCGGAAGCCAAATCGGGACCGGGCAGGCCGAAGCTTGGCGTCGTAGCGCGCGAGGTGACGCTTCTGCCGCGTCATTGGGACTGGCTCAACAGTCAGCCCGGCGGTGCATCGGTCGCACTACGCAAGCTCGTCGACGAAGCCCGTCATGCACGCAAAGGCCACGACCGCGTACGGCGCGCCCAGGAGCGCAGCTATCGTTTCCTTTATATCGTGGCCGGCAATCTCGCCGGCTTCAAAGAAGCGACGCGTGCCCTGTTCGCGGGCGATGCCAACGGGTTCCGTTCGGCCATGGGCAAATGGCCGAAGGACGTGCGCGAGCACGCGCTGAAACTCGCGGACGGAGCCGTGAAATAGACACGTAGAGAACGCCCGCGTCACAAGGCGCGGGCACTTCTGCCATCAGCCTAAGCCTGACGCCTCCTTATCGCGCATAACCGATCAACGGCTTCTTCTTGCGCCCGATCAGCATCAGAAAGATGCCGATGACGCCGAGCACCACCCATGCGGGTTGTTCGAGGATTTGCACCAGCACCGGGTCCCAAAGCCAGCCCACGCCCCGTTCGGTGAGCGCAGGTTTGAGCGCCTGATAGCTTGTCTGGTTGATTGCCGTCCAAACGTCTCCGGTCCTGGTGATGTAGATGGCGCGATCGGCGATGGATTTCGTGCCGTCATAGATCAGAAAGATGAATCCCGCCGCGAGAATCCAGAGGCCGAAAAAACGGAACAAAAAGCGGATCATTGGCGCGCTGCCGCAAAGTCATGAATGACGGTGGAGCCCTTCGCTTACTCCCCCCCTGCAGGCGGTTCAATGAGGAAAATGCAGCAGGTGCATCGGCCGATTGAGACGGATGCAACTCCCTTGAGCAATATGCTTTTCTTCCGCTAACGTCGCCCTGGCCGACGGTTCCGCCGGTTTGTTGCGTCAAGGAGTGACAATGCTCGACAAGACCCGCGGCCCCGGCAAGCGGCCCACCTTCACCGACCAGGAAGCGCTCCTTTTTCATTCCGAAGGCCGTCCCGGCAAACTTGAAGTGGTCGCCACCAAGCCGATGGCGACGCAGCGCGATCTCTCGCTCGCCTATTCGCCGGGCGTGGCCGTGCCCGTTCTCGCCATCGCCGAGGACGAAAGCCGCGCCTACGACTACACGACCAAAGGAAATTTTGTTGCCGTGATCACGAACGGCACGGCCATCCTCGGCCTTGGCGACCGCGGCGCGCTTGCGGCCAAGCCGGTGATGGAAGGCAAGGCGGTGCTGTTCAAGCGCTTCGCCGATATCGATTCGATCGATCTCGAAGTGTCGTCGAAGGATCCGGATGAAATCATCAATTGCGTGAAGCTGCTCGGCAAGGGCTGGGGCGGCATCAATCTGGAAGACATCAAGGCGCCGGAATGCTTCATCATCGAGCAACGCCTGCGCGAATTGCTCGACATTCCCGTCTTTCACGACGACCAGCACGGCACCGCCATCATCGCCGCCGCGGGCCTTATCAACGCGCTGCATCTCACCGGGCGTGACATCAAGGAAACCAAGCTCGTCGTCAACGGTGCGGGTGCGAGCGGAATCGCCTGTGTCGAATTGCTGAAGGCGCTCGGTCTGCAGCCGAAGAACGTAATCCTCTGCGACACCAAAGGCGTCATCTACAAAGGACGCACCGAAGGCATGAACCAGTGGAAGTCTGCGCATGCGGTCGACACCAAGGCGCGCACCCTCGCGGAAGCCTTCGAAGGCGCCGATGTCGCGCTCGGGCTGTCGCAAAAAGGGGCCTTTACCGCCGACATGATCAAGTCGATGGCGGCGAAACCAATCCTGTTCGCCATGGCCAATCCCGACCCCGAGATTACGGTCGAAGAGGTTGCCATGGTTCGCTCCGATGCCATCATGGCGACAGGCCGTTCCGACTATCCAAACCAGGTCAACAACGTCCTCGGCTTTCCCTACATTTTCCGCGGCGCGCTCGACGTGCGCGCCACCACCATCAATATGGAAATGAAGATCGCGGCAGCGCACGCGCTTGCCGCATTGGCGCGCGAGGATGTGCCGGACGACGTGGCCGCCGCGTACGGCGCGCGGCCGAAATACGGACCCGACTACATCATTCCTGTCCCGTTCGACCCGCGCCTCATCTCCTACGTGCCGCCCGCAGTGGCGAAGGCGGCGATGGATACTGGCGTCGCGCGCAAGCCGATCGTCGATTTCGACAATTACCGCGCGCAGCTGCGCTCGCGGCGCGATCCTGCCGCCAGCATCCTGCAACGCGTGTACGAACGGCTGCGCCGCTCGCCCAAGCGCGTCGTTTTCGCTGAAGGCGAGGAGGAGCAGGTCATCCGCGCGGCGGCGAGTTTCGTGCAGCAGGGTCTTGGCACGGCGCTTCTGGTTGGGCGCGAAAATCGGGTGCGTGAGACCGCCGGTCATCTTGGCATCGAACTTGGCGACACGATCGAGATCATCAACGCGCGACTGTCACGCCGCAATGCCGATTACGCCGGCTATCTCTACGAGCGGCTGCAGCGCAAGGGTTTCCTGTTCCGCGATTGTCAACGCCTGGTGAACCAGGATCGCAACCATTTTGCCGCCTGCATGGTGGCGCTCGGCGATGCCGACGCCATGGTGACAGGTGTGACCCGCAATTTCTCCGTCGCGCTCGACGACGTGCGCCGCTGTGTCGACGACAAGCCGGGCCACCGCGTCATCGGCGTCTCGCTCGTGCTCGCGCCGCGTGGGCGCACCGTTATCGTCGCCGATACGGCCGTGACGGAAATGCCCGATGCATCCGATCTCGCCGACATCGCCGTGGAAGTTGCCGGCGTTGCACGCCGGCTTGGCTACGAGCCGCGTGTGGCGATGCTCGCCTTTTCGACCTTCGGCCACCCGCCGGGCGAGCGCTCGGCCCGCGTGCAGGAGGCCGTGCGCATTCTCGATCAGCGCCGTGTCGACTTTGAATACGACGGCGAGATGGCGGCTGACGTCGCGCTCAATCCGGCACTTGCGTCGGTCTATCCGTTCTGTCGTCTCACCGGACCGGCGAACGTGCTGGTCATGCCCGCTTTCCACTCGGCCTCGATCTCGACCAAGATGCTGCAGGAACTCGGCGGCGCAACCGTCATCGGTCCGCTGCTCGTTGGCCTCGACCGGCCGGTACAGATCGTGCAGCTCGGCGCCAAGGACGCGAACCTCGTCAACATGGCGGCGCTCGCTGCCTTCAATGTGAGCGGATAACCGCGAATCCTGCTTGCCGGCTTGTTGCTGCCGTCTGCGGCTGGCAGAACATGCCGCAAGGATGCTCGCGCCCCAGTGGATCTAAAGAGGATTGCCATGCCTGCATCGAAACTTCGCGGCGTGATCGCCGCCGTTGCAACGGCGGTCGGCGAGGACGGAGCGCCGGATGCCGCGCTGTCACTCAAGCATGCACGGTTTCTGCTCGACAACGGCTGCGATGGCCTAAACGTGCTGGGCACCACCGGCGAAGCGACGTCGTTCTCTCTCGATGAGCGCAAGGGCCTGATGAAAGCCTATCGCGACGGCGGGCTGCCAATGGACCGCCTGATGGTCGGCACCGGCGCGGCGGCGGTCTCCGATGCGGTCGCATTGACGCGCCACGCCGCCGATCTCGGCTTTGCCGGCGCGCTGGTCCTCCCGCCCTTCTATTATAAGGGCGTGCCCGACGACGGTCTCGTCGCCTATCTCGAGGCGATCGCCAAGGCGACGGCGCAGAGCCCCATTCCGATCTACCTCTATCATTTTCCAGCCTTGTCCGGGCTGCCGTGGCACATCGCGCTCATTCGCCGCCTGCGTGCGGCGCCATTTGGCGCTCGCCTCGCCGGCCTGAAGGATTCCTCCGGCGACATGACCTTCGCGCGCGAAGCAGCGCAGATCGCGCCGGACTTCGACGTGTTCCCTTCGAACGAGGCGACATTGATGGAGGCACGCCAGGGCGGCTTCGCCGGCTGCATCTCGGCCACCGCCAACTGCAATGCCGATCTTTGCGGCCGCGCGTGGCGCGACGGGGACCAGGAGGCGCTTGCGCAGGCGGTGGCGATCCGCAAGCTGTTCGACGGCAAGCCACTCGTGCCCGGCGTCAAGGCGCTGCTGTCCCACATCCACGGCGACGCGGCCTGGATACGCGTGAAACCGCCGCTCGCACCCTTTTCCGCGGCCGATCGGGCCGCCGCGCTTGCCGGCCACGACGCGGCGCGCGCCAAACGGGTCGCCTGATCGCGGACCGCGGCGTTGACGCCCGGTCGCCCTCTCACTATAAGCGCAGCCAAATGTGGCGGCGGGGTTCCCGCCGCCGCTCTGCATTTGGGATCATTGTCGAATGGCCAACACTAAATCTGCTCGCAAGAAGACGCGCGTGATCGCGCGCCGGACCGAAATCAACAAGTCGCGCCGCACCGGCATGCGTACCGAGCTGCGCAAGGTGGAAGAAGCGATCGCCAGCGGCAACCACGGTGCCGCTACCGCCGCATTAAAGGCGGCGGAGCCGCAGCTCATGCGCGCTGCACAAAAGGGGCTGATCCATAAGCGGTCTGCAAGCCGCAAGGTCTCGCGCCTCAGTCACCGCGTGGCAAAGCTCGCGAAATAAGTTTGCACGATCAATACGTCGCTTCCGAAAGCCCGGCCTGCGCCGGGCTTTTTGTTGTGCGATGTCGGTTTCTATCTCGATACCGCGACGCAGCGCGCGCTGCGCGCAAGCTGTCCATGCGATCATCGCCTCCACTTCAGAGGCAAGGGCTACCTGAAATTTTGATCAAAAAAATAGAAAGCGTTGGAAGGGCTTACGCGCAAAACACGAGCGGGACCCAAAAATCCTGAAAGAGCGCTCGCTTCAGAAGCGCAGCAACCATGCGCCTTTTTTGTTTTGGCCGATTTGGAATGAATGCGTTTCGCAGCGAAACCACACGCTCTTTCAAGACGTTGACATGACGCTTTTGAGACACGTGTGTGGTTTGATTGTCACAACAAAAAAGGCGTGGCTTTTCGTGGCGGAAATTTCGTTGAAACAGCGGAAAAGCTGTGTCTTTGTTAACGAACACCGCGCGAGCGGCGCGTTTTCAGTAAACGGTCTGTGTTTGAACTCATCGATGATGAGAGCGGGCAAAATGTCTCTGCGATCTTCGGTTTCGAAAGTTCCTAGAACAAGACCCCGGTAGCGTAGACTTTTGCTGTTCTTCACGATGTCCGCGTGCCTTTGAGTCTTCGCGAAGAAAGCTCCCGATACCTGAACTCGGCAAGTGATTAGCCAGCCGCGCGATCTCGCGTGGATGGGAGGGGGACTTATGACGATGACGGGTCACACGCGGCTACGCGCATTGATTGCTACTTGGTATGCGTCCAAGTGTCGTGAGTCTTTCTATCCTTCGTTCACAACGCTAACCCCACGCACCGATGCGAGCGCCGGCATTCACTCCGTACGCGATGTGGCGATCGGTTCGCTCGGCGCAATTTCGCCCCCGCGCCGCTGACGGCGCAAGTTCTCCGTAGTGCTATCCGTGCACGGGCATCAGTGGCCGGCGGGCCCTGATACCGGCGGAAGCATCGGCGGAAGACTTGCGAAGATGGCGGCAATTCAGAACAAAAAACATCGGCAAGAGGCGACCGAAATGACGAATATCGAAGTCCTGCAAGAGAGCTGGTCACGCGTCAAAGGAAGGCTGAAGGCGGAAGTTGGCGACGACGTGTTTTCCAGCTGGTTCGCCCGCATGGATATCGAAGGCATCGAGAACGAGACTGTTCGGTTGTCGGTGCCCACACGCTTTCTCAAAAGCTGGATTCACTCCCACTACAGCGACCGCGTCCTGCATTACTGGCAGGGCGAGGAACGCAATGTTCGCCAGATCGAGATTTTCGTACGGTCGGGCGTGCTGCGGACCAACACGCCGAAGGCAAAAGCCGCAGAGGCGATCGAACTCCCCCGCGAACCACGTCCGATGATGGACGGCGGAATGCCGCGGCATGCGACGGCACCGGTTTCCGCCGCGCACGAGGCGCTCGGCGGCTCCCCGCTCGATCCGCGCCTGACCTTCGAGACCTTTGTCATCGGCCGTTCAAACTCGCTCACGCATGCGGCCGCGAAGCAGGTGGCGGAAGCGCGCCGCGGCGATCTCGTCATGTTCAATCCGCTCTATATCCATGCCGGCGTGGGGCTCGGAAAGACACACCTCCTTCACGCTATTGCCTGGGCGGGCAATGCGCACGGCGAGCGCAAGGTGCTCTATCTGACTGCCGAGAAATTCATGTACGGCTTTGTCTCGGCGCTGAAGACGCAGACCGCGCTTGCCTTCAAGGAGGCCCTGCGCGGCATCGATGTCCTTCTGATCGACGATCTGCAATTCCTGCAAGGGAAAAACATTCAGGCGGAATTCTGCCACACGCTCAATGCGCTGATCGATGCGGGGCGCCAGGTGGTGATTGCTGCCGATCGGGCTCCCACCGATCTCGAGACGCTCGATGATCGTGTGCGCTCGAGGCTTGCCGGTGGGCTCGTCGCGGAGATGGGGCCGTTGAGCGAGGAATTGCGGCTTGAAATACTTAAAAGCCGCATCGGCGCGGCGCGCCAGCATCATCCCGGCTTCGATGTGCCCGAGCCCGTGCTTTCCTACATTGCACGCTCGATCACCCATAACGGCCGCGACCTTGAAGGCGCGCTCAACCGGCTGCTCGCCCACAACAAGCTGACCGGTCAGGCGGTAACGCTGGAAATGGCGGAGCGCGAGATGCGCGACCTGATCCGCCCGCAAGAGCCAAAACGGGTAAAGATCGAGGACATCCAGCGGGTCGTGGCGCGTCAGTACAACGTGAGCCGCTCCGATCTGCTGTCGTCCCGGCGCACAGCCAACGTGGTCCGGCCGCGCCAGGTTGCCATGTATCTGGCCAAGACACTGACTTTGCGCTCCCTGCCCGAGATCGGCCGCCGCTTCGGTGGACGGGACCACACCACGGTTTTGCACGCGGTGCGCAAAATCGAGGGGTTGGTCGGCAGCGATCTGGGGCTGGCGGAGGAAATCGACCTTTTGAAGCGCCAATTGCAGGAATAAGGCGCCGCACAATCCGGGCTTGCCCAAAACGCGGCGGCGGGCCAATTTTGGGGTTCTCCGGCCGGCCGCATGACGCGGACGGCCGGATTATCGTCACCCCGGCCCTCCCCGCCGGCAACGCACGCCCGCAGCAGCGGAGCGGAATAGGATTATGAAGGTCACCGTCGAACGCGCCGCCCTCCTGAAATCACTCGGTCATGTCCATCGCGTGGTCGAGCGGCGCAACACCATTCCCATTCTCGCCAATGTCTTGATCCGCGCTGATCGCGCCAAGCTCGGGCTCAAAGCGACCGACCTCGACCTGGAGGTGAACGAGACCGTTGCGGCCGAAGTCTCGCCCGGCGGATCGACCACCGTGCCGGCGCACATGATCTACGATATCGTGCGCAAACTGCCCGAGGGCTCGCAGATTGTGCTCGAATCCTCCGGCGATCGCGCCGTGCTTTCGATCCGCGCCGGCCGCTCGCGCTTCACGCTGCAGACACTGCCGGAAAGCGACTTTCCCGATCTCAATGCCGGCGAGATGACCCATTCCGTCTCGCTGCCGGCGGCCGATCTCAAACGCATGATCGACAAGACGCAGTTCGCGATCTCGACCGAAGAGACGCGCTATTATCTCAATGGCATTTATCTGCACGCCGCGGCGAGCGGGAAGGCCGAGATGCTGCGTGCGGTGGCGACTGACGGCCATCGGCTGGCACAGTTCGAGGTCGCTCTGCCAAAGGGCGCCAAAGGGATGCCCGGCGTGATCGTGCCGCGCAAGACGGTCGGCGAAATCCGCCGTCTGATCGACGACAATGACGGCGACGTCGCGATCGAATTGTCGCAAGCGAAGATCCGATTCACCCTCGGCGACGTGGTGCTGACGTCAAAATTGATCGACGGCACCTTCCCCGATTATGCGCGCGTGATCCCAGTCGGCAACGACAAGACGTTGAAAGTCGACAAGAAGGAATTTGAAGCGGCCGTGGATCGCGTATCCACGGTTTCGAGCGAGCGCGGGCGGGCGGTCAAGCTTGCGCTGTCGGGCGGCAAGCTCACTCTTTCGGTGACAAACCCCGATTCAGGTAGCGCCACCGAAGAGATTGAAGTCGAATACGATGCCGATCCGCTCGATATCGGCTTCAACTCGCGTTACCTCCTCGACATTGCCTCGCAGATCGAAGGCGAAACGGCGCTGCTCAAGCTGGCCGATCCCGGCTCCCCGACGCTCATCCAGGATCAGGACGCGAAAGGCGCGCTCTACGTGCTCATGCCCATGCGGGTGTAACTCCCGCCCAACCCGGCGCGATTCATCGCATAATCAGGATGAATGCATGCAGATCGGAATGATCGGGCTTGGGCGGATGGGCGCGAACCTGACGCGCCGGCTGATGCAACAGGGTCACGACGTCGTCGTCAGCGATCAATCGGCAGCGGCGGTACAATCGCTCGCCACAGACGGTGCGACGCCCGCCTCAAGCCTGGAGAATGTCGTCAGCCAGCTGAGACAGCCGCGAGCCGTGTGGATCATGCTGCCGGCGGGCGAGGCGACGGAGACGACCATCACACGCCTCGGCGAATTGCTCGCCCCCGGCGATACCATCATCGATGGCGGCAACACATTCTGGAAGGACGACCTGCGACGCGCCAAGGCGCTGCGCAAGCGCAACATTCAACACATCGATGTCGGAACAAGCGGTGGCCTGTTGGGCGCCAAATCCGGCTATTGCCTGATGATCGGCGGCGAAGCGGCCGCCGTCGCACGGCTGACGCCGGTCTTTGCCACTTTGTCACCCGGCGGCGAAGCGACAACGGAAAGATCGAGCGCGCCGCAAGGTTTCCTGCATGTTGGGCCGAACGGCGCCGGTCACTTCGTCAAGATGGTGCATAACGGCATCGAATACGGATTGATGCAGGCTTATGCCGAGGGCTTCCACATTTTGCACGAAGCCAACGATACGTCAGTGCCGGAAGCCGAACGCCTGCCGCTGAACATTGCCGAAATTGCCGAGGTCTGGCGGCATGGGAGCATCGTGGAATCCAAATTGCTCGACGTCATCGCTACCGCGCTGAGCGGCGATGCATCGCTGAAAGACTTTTCCGGCAAGGTGGACGACACCGGCGAAGGCCGCTGGACGATTCAGACCGCGATCGAACGCGCTGTGCCGGCCACGACGCTGACCGCCGCGCTCTATGCTCGCTTCCGTTCGCGCCGCGAGTTGAATTTCGCCGACCAGTTGATTTCCGCCATGCGGCGAGGCTTCGGCGGCCATGCCGAAGCAAAAACAAAATCCTCATGACCGACCAGTCTCTCATCGGCGACGAAACGACCGCCATCATCGTGATGGGTGTGTCCGGGGCGGGCAAGAGCACGATCGGATTGCGGCTGGCGGAACGGCTCAGGCGCCCGCTAATCGAAGGCGACAGCCTGCACCCATCGCAGAATATCGAAAAGATGTCGCGCGGCACCCCGCTCGCCGATGAAGACCGGATGCCTTGGCTGAAGGCGATCGCCGCGCGTATCGACGATGCGCGGCAAACGCGGCAGCCGATCATCGTCACGTGTTCTGCGCTCAAGCGCATATATCGCGCGACGCTCGCCAACGGGCACGCAGACGTCTGCTTTGTCTATCTGCGGGGTGCCAAGGAGTTGATCGCTCAGCGGCTTGCCGCGCGCATCGACCATTTCATGCCGCCGTCCTTGCTTGATAGCCAATTTGCCGCGCTGCAGGAGCCCGCATCCGACGAGCCCACGCTTGTGATACCGATCGACGCAGCGCCAGACGACATCGTCGACTCGATCGTCGAAAAATTCGTCGCGGAGATACGGTCCTAATCCCGGCCCATTCGGGTTTGAAGTTGAGATATGACCGCCGCCGCGCGCATTCGCCGCCTGACGCTGACCAATTTCCGCAGCTATCGCTCGGCGTCGATCGAGGCGGATGCGTCGCTCATCGTGCTGACGGGCCCGAACGGCGCCGGCAAGACAAATTTGATCGAGGCCATCTCGTTTCTTGTCCCCGGCCGGGGCCTGCGCCGGGCCACGCTCGACGAAGTCGCCTTCAGCGAGGGCGACGGATCATGGGCGGTGTCGGCGGAAGTCGAGGGTGCGCTCGGGCTCGTCACGCTCGGTACGGGCCTTGCGCCACCCTCGGGCGAAACGCCGACGACGACGCGCCAATGCCGCATCGATCGCGAACCGGTCGGCTCGGCGGCCGCCTTTGCCGATCATCTGCGTGTGATCTGGCTCGTCCCGGCGATGGATTCGCTGTTCGTCGGCTCGGCATCGGAGCGGCGGCGCTTCCTCGACCGCCTTGTCATCGCTGTCGACGCGGATCATCGCAGCCGCGTCTCGGCACTGGAACGTGCGCTGCGCTCTCGCAACAGGCTTCTTGAAGATCCGCGCCCTGACGCGCATTGGCTCGACGCCATCGAACATGAAACGGCCGAGCTCGCCATTGCCGTGGCCGCCTTGCGGGTCGAAACCGTTCGGCGGCTGCAGGTGGCCCTGCTGGCGAGCAAGAATACTCAGTCGCCTTTTCCCTTTGCAGAGATCAGCCTCGTCGGCACGTTGGAAGAGATGCTCCGTGACCGGCCGGCAGTCGAAGTTGAGGATCATTATCGGTCGCTGCTGCGCGAAAACCGCCCGCGTGACGCCGCGGCTGGCCGGACGATCGAAGGCCCGCACACCAGCGATCTTGCGGTCGTGCATGGTCCAAAGGGGATTCCCGCTGCCGACGCCTCGACCGGCGAGCAGAAGGCGCTGCTCATCCGGCTTGTGCTCGCTCATTCTTCGCTTGTTCTGGACATGACAGGCACCGCGCCGATCCTCCTGCTCGATGAGGTCGTCGCGCATCTCGATCCGGTCCGGCGCGCTGCCCTCTACGACGCGCTGGAACAACTCGGCGCGCAGGTCTGGATCACGGGGGCGGATCCAGCGGCCTTCGGCGATATCGCTCCGCGTGCGCAAACGTTCGATGTCACGCCTGGCCGCGTGGCGTTGCGCGCGTAGCGCGTGCCGCAGGTTCACGCCTCCAATAGCTTCTCCAGCCTGATCGGCAGATCGCGAACCCGAATTCCCGTCGCGTGATAGACGGCGTTCGCGACGGCCGCCGCGGTACCGACGTTGCCCAATTCGCCGAGGCCTTTTACGCCAGCCGGATTCACCTCCGAATCCGTCTCCGAAACGAGAATGACGTCGACCGTGCCGATGTCTGCGTTCACCGGGATGAGGTAGTCGGCGAGATTGTCGTTGACGTAGCTTGCCGAACGCGGATCGATCTCGGTGGCTTCATGCAGCGCCGAACTGATGCCCCAGATCATGCCGCCCATGAGCTGACTGTGGGCCGTCCGCGTATTCATGATACGGCCCGCTGCAAAGGCGCCCACCGCGCGCGGCACACGGACCTCGCGCGTGCGGGCATGCACCCGGACTTCCACAAGTTCGGCACCCATCGCGTACATGAGTTTGGGTCCATGCGAGCCGCCGCCAAGTGCAGGACGCCCGCCGTAAAGCGCCTTCACCGTTTCGGGCTTGAAGCCTTGCGGCACGAATTCCGCATATTCCTCCAGTGCGCCCGCGCCGATACGCTTGAAAATGTCCTCGATGGTTTCGGCCGAAGAATCGGTTGCGACCGCACGCCCGTCGGTCAATGTCATCTCGGAGGGCGGACGGCCCGAAAGAGGGCTGTCATTGGCGGTCGAGCTTGCATGAAACAGCTTGGTGCGGATGGCATCGCACGCCTTGAGCACCGCAGAGCAGACACTCGCCGTCGTCACCGATCCGCCGGCAACCGGTGCCGGCGGCAGGTTGCTGTCGCCGAGTTCGACAGTCACCGCGCTCAACGGAATGCCGAGACGCTCGGCAGCCATCTGACCGATCACGGTATAGGCGCCGGTGCCAAGGTCATGCGCGGCACTTTCCACCCGCGCCTCGCCATTGGCGAACAAGGTCACGCGCGCTGTCGCCGTACCGACATGAGTCGGATAGAGCGCTGTGGCGCAGCCATAGCCCACGAGCCAGTCGCCATCGCGCATGGTGGCTGCCTTGGGCTCGCGCTTCGACCAGCCGAACGCCTTGGCCGCCTCGTCATAGCATTGCATAAGGGAACGGCTTGAGAAGCTCTTGCCCATCGCGTCAGTCATGCTGTCGTTGACGCGGCGCAATTCGATCGGATCCATACCGAGCTTGACCGCAAGCTCGTCCATCGCACTCTCGAGCGCGTAGATATACGGCACGACCGGAGGCGATCGCATGAATCCCGGCGTGCTGCGATCCGCATGGACAATATTGACCTTGGTTGCGACCGCCCCAAAGCCGTAGAGGCGCGCCGAATCCTCGACACCGGCAACCATGTAAGGATCGGGCCGCGACGTCACCTCCCAGCCTTCGTGGATGTAGGCTGCAATCTTGCCATCGTTGTTCGCGCCGAAGCGAATATGATGGCGCGTTTCCGCCCGATAGGTGGACACGGTAAATCCCTGGTCGCGCGTCGCGACGAGTTTGACCGGCCGGTTGAGCCGCTTCGCGGCCAGCGCAATCAGGCCCGTGCGGGGAGTCATCTGCGCTTTCGATCCGAAAGCACCGCCGACATAGGGGCTGATCACGCGGACCTTCTCCGGATCGATGCCGAGCTTCTGCGCCACGCCGGCTTTGAGACCGTAAACGAACTGGCTCGGTTCATAGACCGTCAGTTCGTCACCCGACCAGATGCAAGTCGTGGTGAACAATTCGATCGGGTTGTGATGCTGGGTCGGAGTCGAGTAGCGGGCATCGATCTGAACCGGCGCCGAAGCGAGCGCCGCCTCCGCATCGCCGGCCTTGGGCAGATCGCCGTGCTGTTTGGACACCTTCGCGGCATCGTCCTGGGTCGTGCCGGGAGAATCGAAGGTCGCGCTCGGCTTTTCGGCGTCATAGCTGGCCTTCACCTTTGACGCGCCTTCGCGAGCCGCTTCGAACGTGTCGGCAAGCACGACCGCAATGATCTGGCCTTGGTAATAAATCTCAGGTCCGATGGCCTGCATCGAGGTCGAAGGCCCACCGCCGCCCGCGCCATATTTCACCTGCTTCAGTTCCCCCGTGTTGTCATGCGTCAGGATATCGAGGACGCCGGGCACAGCACGCGCGCGCGACAAATCAAGGCCCGTGAGGCGCCCCTTCGCGATCGTGCTCATGACGAGGTAGGCATAGGCCGGATTGGCGAGCGGCATATCGGACGGATATCGCGCTGCGCCGGTGACCTTGGCGCGCGCATCCAGCCGCGGTTCGGGATTGCCCATGTTTTCTTTCGGCGCGGGAGCGGCGGCACTCATGCTCAAATCTCCATCCGACCGGTATCAAGCAGCGCGCGCACCAGCGTGCGTTGGCCCAGTGCGATCTTGAAACGATTGTGCTCGCGCGACTTTGCGCCGGCGAAAGCAGCTTCCGCCGCTGCCTGCGCTGCAGCCTCATCGAGGCGTTTGCCTCTCAGAAGATCTTCAGCGTCGCGCGCGCGCCAGGGCACTGTTGCAACGCCGCCGAGACTGATGCGCGCCTGCCGCACAATTTCACCATCCATATCGAGACCGACGGCTGCGGAAGCGAGGGCGAATTCATAGGATTCGCGATCCCGCACCTTTCGATAGAGCGACCGGCGCGTCCACGGGCCCGCAGAAACATCGATGGCGGAAATCAGTTCGCCCGGCGCCAACTGCGTCTCCAGATTCGGCGTCCGCCCCGGCAGCCGATGCAGATCCGCGAGCGCGATCACGCGCGGCTTGCCCGCTGAGACAATCTCGACCTTGGCGTCAAGCGCGATGAGCGCCTGGGCGAGATCGCCGGGATACGTGGCGATGCAGTCCTCGCTCGTGCCGAGAATTGCGTGCTGACGATTGATGCCTTGCATCGCCGCACATCCTGAGCCGGGATTCCGCTTGTTGCAGGCGTTCCAGCTCACGTCACGGAAATACGTACAACGGGTGCGCTGCAGGAGATTTCCGGCGAGGCTTGCCATGTTGCGCAATTGGGCACTGGCGGCGAATGTCAGCGCATCGGCGATCATCGGATAGTCGCGCCTCACGGCCTCATGCGCGGCTGCGTCGGACATGCGAACCATGCCGCCGAGTCGAATGCCGTCGCCGCGCGGTTCGATCTTGCCGAGCCGCGTTTTCGCCAGCGCGTTTATGTCGACGAGGGTCGAAGGCTGCATCACGTCGAGCTTCATCAGATCGAGCATCGTCGTGCCTCCGGCGATGAACTGTACCGGCGCTTCGAGCGCGTTGCTTCCGCCCGTGGTTCCTTTCGTCGCCGCATCCAGAGTGTCAGCCTGTTGATACAGGAACGGCTGCATGGTCAGCCTCCCTTCATCTCGGATTTCGCCTGATTGATCGCAGCGACGATGTTCGGATAGGCCGCGCAGCGGCAAAGATTACCGCTCATATATTCGCGGATATCGCCGTCGCTCGCGGCATGGCCTTCGTGTACGCAAGCGACCGCGGACATGATTTGGCCCGGCGTGCAATAGCCGCACTGAAAGGCGTCGTGATCGATAAACGCCTGCTGCATCGGATGCAGCTTGCCGTTGCTGGCGAGGCCTTCGATGGTCGTGACAGCCTGTCCCTGCGCCATGACGGCGAGCGTGAGACATGACAGAACGCGACGCCCGTCGACGAGGACGGTGCAGGCGCCGCATTGCCCATGATCGCAACCTTTCTTCGCGCCGGTCAGCCCGACGTGTTCGCGCAGCGCATCAAGCAAGGTGGTGCGTGTGTCGAGAGACAGGCGATGGTCTTGACCGTTAATGCGCAGGGCGAAGTCGACCGGTTGGCGGGGATTCGATGGCGCGCCACCTTGCGCCTTTGCTTCACCTCCACCCCGGGCGAGGATCGGTACAGCGACGCTGCTGGCGGCGGCGGTGATGAAAATCCTCCGGCTGCAGGAGACGGCGTCTCCGCCACGGTCGGCGTCGATATTCGACATGGGGCTCTCCAGGACAGAAATGCCGGCCGCCCCCGAGCCAGCCGAGTTTAGAAAGCAACCAAGGTGCCTGTGCTGCGGTTCCGAGGCGCGGGAAGGAAAATCGTAGGCCTTTGGTCGAAGCGCTGCGCATGTGGCGGAACTCCCTCCTCAGCTGCGAAATTGAGTCTGGCGTGGAAACGTCATCGGACCAACATCGGTGGCTTTGGATGAAACGAACGAACACGCGCGCGGCGATGATGCGTCGGCTGGGACACGCCTTGGATCTCGTCCGGCTTCACATGGCGCGAGTGGATGCATGGGCGACGGCGCTGATCGGATTCACGCGACCGGTGCCTGGATATGAGAACCATCTCCTGCAGCGGGCGCCCCGCGTCTCCGTCCCGCGCGGCCATTCGAAGCCACGTATGCCGAAGCGCCGCTAGTCTCTCAAACGGCTCGCGACAGGCCGTCCAAGCGGCGAAAAAGAGGCATGGAATCGATGCGATTTTCGAGCCGGCGCAGGGCTTGAAAAGCCTTCTGGAACAACTACTTAAGTACAGGCACTTTGGGCTGTACGCCCTCCGATTTTCGTGTCAAACCAAACCATCATTTCACATCCCTCGCCGAACTGATTCGAAAGCGCTTCATGGCCGAGTCCGCCCGTCAGAAGAAACCCGATCCCTCCGAATACGATGCCGAATCCATCAAGGTCCTCAAAGGCCTCGATGCGGTTCGCAAGCGGCCCGGCATGTATATCGGCGACACCGATGACGGCTCGGGCCTGCATCACATGGTCTACGAGGTCGTCGACAACGCCGTCGACGAAGCGCTCGCCGGCTATGCCAAGGAAGTAAGCGTCACGCTCAATCCTGATGGCTCCTGCACGGTGCGCGATGACGGTCGCGGCATTCCGGTCGACATCCACAAGGGCGAAGGTGTCTCGGCGGCCGAGGTCATCATGACCCAGCTGCATGCCGGCGGAAAATTCGATCAGAATTCGTACAAGGTGTCCGGTGGTCTCCATGGCGTCGGCGTCTCCGTGGTCAACGCGCTTTCGAGCTGGCTCAAACTCACGATCTGGCGCGATGGCAAAGAGTATTTCATGGAGTTCCACGACGGCGTCCCGGTGAAGCCACTCGCCGCAGTCGGGCAAGCCGAGGGGAAACAGGGCACCGAAGTCACATTCCTGCCCTCGCCGGCCACATTCACGATGACGGAATTCGACTTCGCGACGCTTGAGCACCGGCTGCGCGAACTCGCCTTCCTGAATTCCGGCGTCACGATCGCCCTTTCCGACAAGCGACACGCCGTCGAGAAGCGGGAAGAGATGCGATACGAAGGCGGCGTCGAGGCGTTCGTGAAATATCTCGATCGCAACAAGACGGCGCTGATCACCTCTCCCGTCACGATCAAGACGGAGCGCGACGGCATCGGCGTCGAAGCGGCTCTGTGGTGGAACGACGGCTACCACGAAAACGTGCTTTGCTTCACCAACAACATCCCGCAGCGCGACGGCGGCACCCATCTCGCGGGCTTCCGCGGCGCGCTGACGCGGCAGGTCACCCAATACGCCGAGACCATGGGCGCCTCGCGCAAGGAGAAGGTCGATCTGACCGGCGACGATTGCCGCGAAGGTCTTACCGCCGTTCTGTCGGTGAAAGTTGCCGACCCGAAATTCTCCTCGCAAACCAAGGACAAGCTGGTCTCATCCGAAGTGCGGCCGGTGGTCGAAAACGTGGTCAACCAGGCGCTGCAGGACTGGTTCGAAATTCATCCGAACGAGGCAAAGGTCATCGTCGGCAAGGTGGTCGAAGCCGCCGCGGCCCGCGAAGCTGCGCGCAAGGCGCGCGAATTGACACGCCGCAAGGGCGCGCTCGACGTTTCCTCGCTGCCGGGAAAGCTCGCCGATTGCCAGGAACGTGATCCGGCAAAATCCGAACTCTTCATCGTCGAGGGCGACAGCGCCGGCGGCTCGGCCAAGCAGGGACGCAATCGCGAATTCCAGGCGGTGCTGCCGCTGCGCGGCAAGATTCTCAATGTCGAGCGCGCGCGCTTCGACAAAATGCTCTCGAGCCAGGAGATCGGCACGCTGATCACCGCACTCGGTACCGGCATCGGGCGCGACGAATTCGCCGCCGACAGGCTGCGCTACCACAAGATCATCATCATGACGGATGCCGACGTCGACGGCTCGCACATCCGTACGCTGCTGCTTACTTTCTTCTATCGGCAGATGCCCGAACTGATCGAGCGAGGCCATCTCTACATCGCCCAGCCGCCGCTCTACAAAATCGCGCGCGGAAAGTCGGAGCAATATCTGAAGGACGAGCGAGCGCTCGAAAATTACCTGATCGCAACTGGCCTCGAAGAATCAGTGCTGCGGCTGTCGAACGGTGAGGAGCGCGCCGGTCCCGATCTCAAGAAGCTCGCCGAGGAAGCGCGCGTCATCCGCAATCTGCTCAACGGCCTGCACAGCCGCTACAATCGCAAGGTCATTGAACAGGCAGCGATCGCCGGCGTTCTCACGCCGAAGGTCACCAGCGATCCGAAATCGGCGCAGGCCGCCGCCGATTACATCGCCAAGCGTCTCGATGCCCTTGCGGAAGAGACGGAGCGAGGCTGGAGCGGCCGCTTCGACGAGGCCGGCTTCCATTTCGATCGCACCGTGCGCGGCGTGAAGGAGGTCGCGATCATCGACCAAGCTCTGCTCGGTTCGGCCGATGCGCGCAAACTCGACGAATATGCCGCTTCGCTACAGGAGGTTTATGCCAAGCCCGGCGCGCTCCGCCGCAAAGATGAAACGATCGCCATTCATGGTCCCGTCGGGCTGTTCGAGGCGATCACGGCTGCCGGGCGCAAGGGCGTGACACTGCAACGCTACAAGGGGCTCGGCGAAATGAATCCGGAGCAGCTCTGGGAAACGACGCTCGACACCGATGTGCGCTCGCTCCTGCAGGTGAAGATCAAGGAAGTCGACGACGCCGACGACATCTTCACCAAGCTGATGGGCGAACTGGTCGAACCGCGCCGCGATTTCATCCAGGAAAACGCGCTGGCGGCGAGCGTCGACGCATAGCGGCGCCGCTCTCGCAGACGTTTGAAAAAATGCCCGACCATTGCGTCGGGCATTTTGTCTTTCAATTCAGAAAGGCGTTACGCGCGGCCCCAGCTGGAGCGATGGCGCATGTAGATGTCGCGCTGACTGCGCAGGCGGCCGGCGATCGTCTTGGCTTCGCGAGCCGAAGCCGCTGGCCAGACGCGGAATTCGAGGCCTCCGCCATGGTCGCGCCGCCTGCGGCCGAACAGGGTGTGGAAAAATCCCTTCTCCTCATCGGGCCGGAGCTTCGCGAGGTCGGATACGAGGCTGCTGGAATGGTCGAAGGCCACCGTCTCGCCGGTGTTCGCATCGCGCACTTCGTAGACGCCCGGCCCGACGGGCGCATCGAGACGCGCCCCCATCAGGGGAAAAGGTCTCCAGGCAGCCCACGCCATCGTCATTACGAAATCCTTGCTCGGCGCGATTGCATTTTTGAGATTCGCACTCATTGACGCGCGCAGGAAACGAATACCGGAGTGCATCTTTCGTTCCAGCAAAAGTTCGTGGTTAACCACAAACTTTTGATCGGGAGCCGACAGACGTCGTCAATGTCCGGGAAGAACGAGAACCTGCGGCTTGGGCGGCAAATTCGCCTTCGACATGACGACCGAAGGTGTTTCGTTCGTCACGATGTCGAATGTTCCGCGCACGCGATCGAGGAAGCGGTTGAGCGTGAACGCGCTGAAGAAGTGCATCGGGATCATCACTTGCGCCTTCAACGACTGCAGCACTTCGACCATGCCGTCGAGATCGAGCGTATAGGTGCCATCGACCGGGAACATCACGATGTCGATGCGGCCGATTTCGTTGAGCTGCTGTTGGTTGAGCGTGTGATGCAGATGGCCGAGATGGGCGATGCAGAGATTACCCATTTCAAAAATGAAGATGGAATTGCCATGCCGTTCAGTCCCCTCGCCAGCCCAGGTACGGATATTGGTCGGCACATTGCGCACCCGCACGTCGCGCACCTGGACGTCATGGCGAACCGGCTTGCCATATTCTTCGGCCCAGCCACGCAGCACATGGGCGATCGCGGGATCGGGACGGTCGGTGTAGTGCGTTGAGTGCGCATGATTCATCGTCACGATGTCGGGCAGGATCGGCGGCTTCACGTAATCATTGTAATCGGTGGCAATGCGCACGAGCTGCGGACTTTCCAGAAGAAAGGTCGAATGGCCGACATAAGTGATGCGTACATCGCCTGCACCGAGCGCGGCCACGCGGAAAGCGGCAGGAATAATGCGCGGCGGATCCAATGAAATGAGGCCGGGACAGCTTTCAACCAGTTCCGGTTTGGCGGGGGCAGGCGCCTGCGCTTTGGCGGCGGTGGCCAGCACCGGCGCGATCGCAACCAGCGACGCGCCCAGCACCAGCACTTGCGGAATGACCTTGCTGAGATTCATGGCAGCGATCCGAGTGATCCCGGCGCTGTCAATTATGGCACGCTTCCCGTCGTGCGGCCACTGCAGTCACTCTCCAAACAAAAAGCGGCGCCGTTGGCGCCGCCTCGCATTCCATCATCGTCACGCTCAGCGCGCGGAAACGACGAGCCCCTTCTGCGTGACAACGATCCAGCGGCCATCCTCGCGGCGAATGCTTTCCACACGGCCAAGATTGGGCAGGATAGAACCGGTCACGACCTGATAGAGCGCGGTGCGGCTTTCGATCCAGGCGCGACCGCCGGAGACATCGCGCAACACCCAGCCTTCAAGCACAGGCGGACGCTGCGGCTTGGCAACATTGGCGCCGGCCGCGGGCGCCGTCGCCGCGCTAGTACCGATCGAACCCGTGATGTCGGACGCCGCCGCGGCGGCAGTCGTCGATTTCTTTTCCAGCCGCTCGATCGCGTCGGCCATCTTGCCGATCTTGGCGAACGGTTCGGCCTGCGCCTTTTCCGCCCGGTCGATGCGCTGGGTAAGTTGCGACAGCTGCGACTTGGTATCCGCCTTCAGAGCAGCAATCTCGCCGCTGATCTGCGCGAAATTTCCTTTGCTGACAGTCGCGACGGCCGCAGGTGCCGCTTCGCTGGGCCGCAGCATGGTCATGCTCGTCACCGCCCCGACGACCGAGCCGAGTGCTGCGGCCATCGCAATAGAAGCCGCAAGTACGATCGCCGGGCTCATGCGCGGCTTCACGGCGGCGATGGCGATGTCCCGTGGCGATGTCGAGCCAGCAGCGCGGTCAAATGCCGGCTCCTGCTCTTCGATCTTGGGAATTTCGACCTTTGGAGCTTCAGCCCTTGCCGGCTCGATTTTCGCCGCGTCGCTATCGATGCTGGAATCGCCGCTCAAGCTCGGCTCGCTGGATTCGTGCTGGTCCATGGGTCGTCCCCGACGTGAAGGTGGCTTTCACCAATCGGTAACCTTGGGACGCTTACGATTTCGTTAAGTCCTGTGATTTCCGGTCTAAAGCAGGCCATTTTCGCTGGCGAGCGAAGCGAGCGAGGCCTCCGGACGCGCGCCGAGATGCTGGATGACTTCCGCCGCGGCGAGCGCGCCCAGCCGTCCCGAAGTCCTGTGATCCTTGCCGCGTGCGAGGCCGATCAGAAAACCAGCCGCGAAAAGATCGCCCGCCCCCGTCGTATCAACGACACGTGCGACCGGATATGCCGGCACGGCCTCTTCGTCGTTGCCGCTGATAACGACACAACCCTTTTCGCTGCGCGTGATGACGGCAAGACGTGCGTCGCGCTTGAGCGCTGCCAGAGCGGTCGCGAAATCCGCCGTCTGATAGAGCGCGTGCAGTTCGGCTTCGTTGGCGAAGAGAAGATCCACGACGCCGTCGCGGATGAGCTTGAGAAACTCGTCGCGATAGCGATCGACGCAAAAGGCATCCGACAAGGTCAGTGCAACCATCCGCCTGGCATCGTGCGCTGCCTTTGCCGCCTTGAGAAATGCCTCCTTGGCATGCGGCGGATCCCACAGATAGCCTTCGAGATAGGTGATCGCCGCTGCCGCGACCTCGCCGGCGTCAATGTCATTGGGATGCAGATCCTGCGCGGCACCGAGATATGTGTTCATCGTACGCTCGCCATCCGGCGTGACCAGAATATATGAGCGCGCTGTGGATGGACCGTCGGACGCCGGCGGCGTGGCGAACGACACTTTGGCGGCGCGAATGTCGTGCGCGAAAACGCGGCCGAGTTCATCGTCCTTGACCTTGCCGACGAATGCCGCGCGCCCTCCGAAACCGGCTACACCGACGATCGTATTCGCCGCCGATCCGCCCGAAATCTCGATGGTCGGGCCCATGGCGTCATAAACCGCTTGTGCACGCGCCTCGTCGATCAGCGCCATCGTGCCCTTGCGCATGTCCTGCGCGATGAGGAAATCCTCCTCGGCGCGGGCGATCACGTCCACGATGGCGTTTCCGATCCCCAATACGTCGTAACGCAATGCTGTCATTGTCGATTCCAGAAATCCGAAAGGCCGCGCACTATAGCGAGCGGCGGCGAACGGGCAACCTTGCGCCGCTGCAATTCTCGCGGCATGGCGAACGCGCGCGCTTCAAGCTAGAATCAGTCCGAGGGGACATCATCACGTGCCGCTTGCTCGCCATGTCGCCACGGTTGCCGGCGCGACGCTGCTGTCCCGTCTGCTGGGCTTCCTGCGCGACGTTGGCATTGCTGCAGCTCTTGGCGCGGGCGGATTGTCCGACGCGTTTTTCGCCGCGCTGCAAATCCCCAACCTCTTTCGCCGGCTTCTTGCCGAAGGAGCCTTGAACTCGGCCTTTGTGCCGATGTGGATGCGTGTCCGGGACGACAAGGGCTCCGGCAGCGCGCGTCACTTTGCCGAGGAAGTCTTCGGTTCGATGCTGCTTGGGCTTGGCATCGTTGCTCTCCTCTGCGTGATATTCGCTCCGGTCGTGGTTCATCTGCTGGCGCCGGGATTTGGTCCTGCGGGCATTCGTTTTCCGCTCGCTGCCGAGTTTGTCGCATTGTCGGCGCCTTACGTTGCCATCGCAGGCATGGTCGCAGTCGCCGCTTCCGTGCTGAACGCGGAAAACCGCGTGGCTGCAGCCGCATTCGGTCTCGTCATTTTCAATTTCGTCCTCGTGGCCGCTGTGGCCGCAGTTCTTGGTCTCGGCATCGCGTCAACGCCCGAAGCTGGGCGATATCTGTCGATCGCGATCGTCGTTGCAGGATTTGCGCAGTTGCTGCTGGTAGGCAGCGCCCTGTTGGGCCTGGAAGCGCCACCGCTTCGGCCGCGCCTGGCGTCCTCTCCACAAGCCCGGCGTTTCTTCGCGCAAGTCGGACCGGGCGTGATCGCGGGTGGCATTCCGCAATTGAAATTGATGGCGGGCACAATGGTCGCGTCCGCATCCCCGGCCGCGGTTTCGTGGCTGTACTATGCCAATCGTCTCTATGAATTGCCTCTTGGCGTCGTATCGATCGCCATCTCCGCGGTCATGGTGCCTGCCATCGCGGCGGGCGTCCGCGCACAGCAGCGCGATATCGTCGCTGCGGCACAGTCGCGCGCTCTCGAGATCGCGCTGGGGCTCGCCCTTCCTGCCGCTATTGCCTTCGGTGTTCTCGCCGAGCAAATCGCCGCTGGCCTGTTCGAGCGTGGCGCTTTCGGTCCGCGCGACACCGCCGCCGTCGCCAGTGCGCTCGCAGCGATCTGCGCCGGTCTTCCGGGACATATTCTGGAAAAGGTTTTCGGCGCGGTGTCATTCGCCCACGAAGACACGCGTACACCGATGATGGCGGCGCTCGCCGGCCTGACAACGGCGGTCGTCGGCGCGTTGGTCCTGTTTCCGATCGAAGGCCATGCCGGCATCGCCGCCGCAATCGCCATGTCCGGTTGGGTCGGCGCAACGATCATGGGCCTCGTATTGTGGCGGCGACGCTGGATCGCCCTCGAGCCTGGCAGCCTATGGCGCCTCGTCCGCATAGCGCTGGCCGCTATCGCCATGGGTCTCGTTATCGCGGGTGCGCGAAACGTATTCGCTCCTCTGTCCGGCCATTCGGCGTTGGCGCGCGCCGCTGTCCTTGCCTTTCTGGTCGCGCTCGGGCTGGCAGCCTATGCCGTCCTGCTGCAAATCCTTGGCGTGACACGGTTACGCGAGCTGGTTGCGGCCCTGCGGCAGAGGCTTTGAGACGTTGCCCTTGCTCCGGCCGCGTTCGCATGGCATGGACGCGCCGCAATCTCGAACGGAGTCTCAGGGTCCGATGGCGTTCAAGGAGCGCGTATTTTCCGGCGTTCAGCCGACCGGCAATCTGCACCTCGGCAATTATCTTGGCGCCATCGCGCGCTTCGTCGAGATGCAGAAGACGCACGATTGCATATACTGCGTCGTCGATCTCCACGCCATCACGGTGTGGCAGGAGCCGGGTGAACTGACGCGAAACATCCGCGAGGTGACCGCAGCGTTTCTCGCCTGCGGCATCGATCCGAAGCAGCACATCATCTTCAACCAGAGCCAGGTTCACGAGCACGCCGAGCTTGCCTGGATTTTCAATTGCGTCGCGCGCATCGGCTGGCTCAATCGCATGACGCAGTTCAAGGAGAAGGCTGGCAAGGATCGCGAAAATGCGTCCGTCGGTCTTTATGTGTATCCGAACCTGATGGCAGCCGACATTCTGGTCTATCGCGCAACTCACGTGCCTGTCGGCGAGGACCAGAAGCAGCATCTCGAGCTTTCGCGCGACATCGCGCAGAAATTCAACAATGACTTTGCCGCATCCATCAGCGCGCATGGTTTCGGCGATGCGTTCTTTCCATTGCCGGAACCGATGATCCAGGGACCG
>CAZSAW010000182.1:0-2960 GCA_964604745.1 uncultured Hyphomicrobiales bacterium | reverse complement strand
TAGGCGTGGTTCCGGGCGAGGTCAATTGCCCCACGTACTGCGCATTGCCAGCAAGATCCACGGTAGCTCCCAGTCACACGTTCAGCGGCTGGCTGGACGGGAAAAGGGTATTCAAGCCGCCACCGAGCACCAGGGTACCGGCGCTGACGTAGCGCCCAAGCTGGATCGAATCGACCTGCGTGGCCGTGCCGGAAATCGGTGCGCGCAGAAGCGTGTGATCGAGATCGCGCTGCGCCTGATCGAGCGCGGCCTTGTCCTGGATGTAGGGCGCATAGTCCTCGATGCGCAGGTCGGGATTGCCCTTAAGCTGATTGAGGATGGAAGCCTGCTGCTGGCGCAATTGTTCGAGCTGGTTCTGCGCGGCGACGAGCGAGACCATCGCGGTGTCGACATCGGCCTGCGCGCCGGCGCGCGAGGCAACGAGCGAGCTCTTGCGGTCGACATCCTTCTGCTTGAGGTCGACGTTCTTTTCGCCGAGCTCGATCAGGCGCGTGGTGGCGCGGTAATTCGCGCGCAGCGTTTCGAAATCCGTGCGCACGTTTTCGAGCTTGCCGCGCGCCTGCTCGAGCGCCAGCTGGAAGGGCACCGGATCGATTTCAAACAGGCGGTCGCCGGGTTTGACCTGCTGGCCTTCCTTGACGAAGACCTGCGCGATCTTGCCGGAGATGTCGGGCGTGATGAGCACCTTCTGCGCGCCGACATAGGCGTTGTCGGTCGAGATGTAGCGGCCGCCGGCGAGATAGAAGCCGAGGCCTGCGATCACGGCGCAGGCCGGCAGCACGACCATCAGGATGAAACGCAGCCGGCCGCGGCTGATCCTGCCACGCAGCGTTTTTTTCTTCGGCGCCTTGTCGGCCTCCGCCGGTACGACCTTGAGAGCGGGGTCAGCCATAGCGCGCGACGCCTTCGTTGTCTGAATCGGCTTTTTGCTGCAGCAGCGTGCGCAGGTTGTCGCGCACGGCATAGAGATCCTTGACCAGGCCTTCGATCCGGGCGGTCTCGATCCCGCGCAGCACGTCGCCGAGCATCGCTTTGGCGGTGCTGTCGAGATGATCCATCACCGGCCTGGCCTGCGGAGTGAGGAACAGGCGCTTCGCACGGCGATCGTTCGGATCGGCGCGGCGCTCGATCAGGCCGCTGTCGCACAGCCGGTCGACGAGGCGCGTCAGCGTGATCGGTTGCAGGTCGAGCAGATCGGCGAGTTCGGCCTGCTTCAGCCCTTCGTTTCGTTCGAGCCGCGCGAGCACCGCCCATTGGGCGCGCGTCATGCCGAAGCGGCGCGCCTCCTGGTCGGCATAGGTGCGCAGCATTCGCGCTACGTCGTTGAGCGCAAAGGCGAATTCGCGATTGATGTGGAGGGGGCGCATAGGCATTCTGTAAGGCTAACTATAATAAGCTAGCTTATAATTTAGGGTCAAGGGGCGAATCCGCAAGCGCGCCGGGGCCGTCGCGCTGCCGGCAACAGGCTGGTGGGCCGGATCGCGGCTCGACGCCAATCCGCAGATGTAACGTTCAGGCGAGGCCGAGCTCGGCGAAGCTGTCCATGTGATGCTGCGCCGACGCCGCGGCGAAGCAACAGAAGACGACGCGGGCCATGCCGCGCGCCGCCGGTGCCGCGAGTTCAGAGACGACGGTGCCGACGGCGACACGCGCGGCGCGATCGGCGGGAAAGGCATAGATGCCGGTCGAGATGGCGGGAAACGCAATGCTTGCGAGATTTCGCTGCGCGGCGAGACCGAGCGCCTTGCGATAGCAGCTTGCGAGCAGCGTATCGTCCGTTGCGTCGCCGCTCCAGACCGGGCCGACCGCATGGATCACGTATTTTGCCGGCAGGCGATACCCGCGCGTGATCTTCGCCTCGCCGGTCGCACAGCCGCCGAGCGTCCGGCATTCGGCAAGAAGCTCCGGGCCGGCGGCGCGATGGATGGCGCCGTCCACGCCGCCGCCGCCAAGGAGCGAGCGGTTGGCGGCATTGACGATGGCATCGACATCGAGCGCGGTGATGTCGCTCACGACGATGTCGAGGCGTGCGGCGCCGACCTCGGCGCTCAGAACGGGTTCGTTCGATTGCGGCATTGACGAATTATAACGCCGCCCGATCGCGGGCGTCACGCTTTGCGCGATCAGGCGCTCTGCACGTGCGCCGCGGCGTCGAAATTGGTTCCGCGCACGCCGATGTCGCCGAAATGCTCGTCGAGGAAGCGCCGCGCGGCGCGGCGCCCCGCGCGATGCAGCAGCGAGAAGAAATCGAAATCGGTCTTCAGCCGGCTGCCGGCGCTCAGCCGCTTGCCGGTGCCTTCGAGCACGATGCGGTGCACGTTGATGCGCCGTCTGCCGTTGCCATTGGCCTTTTCGCCGTCGCGGGCGAAGAACTCGATCGCGCGCAATTCGGCATCGACCGCGGAATTGAAGGTGATCTCGCTGACGCGATGCATGATGTCGCGCGCCGATGTCGGCGTATCCTTGCGCTGCAGCGGCGTGATCTGGACGAGCAGGATATCGTCGTCCGGGTTGGCCTCGATCAGCGGCAGCAGCGGCGGATTGCCGGTGAAGCCGCCGTCCCAATAGGACTGGCCGTCGATCTCGACCGCGCGGAAGACGAGCGGCAGCGCCGCCGACGCCATCACCACGTCGGCGTTGACTTCGTCGCGGTTGAAGACGCGCATGCGGCCGCTATGCACGTTGGTTGCCGAGATGAAGAGATCGAGATCGCGGCAGGCGCGCACCTGTTCGAAATCGACGAAGCGTTCGATCAGGTCCTTGAGCGGATTGATGTTGAGCGGATTGACATCGTAGGGCGACAGAAAGCGCGACACGGTGTCGAAGAAATACTGCACCGGCGTGCCCTCGAGCGGCAGGAACGATAGGAGCCGGTCGACCACGGCGCGTTGCGCGCCCGGCAAATTCCCGCCGATGCTCGCCGCGCGCCAGAATTCGGCCAGGCGATGCCGTGCCTCGTC
>CAZSAW010000181.1:0-2971 GCA_964604745.1 uncultured Hyphomicrobiales bacterium | reverse complement strand
ATGGCGCAGGGGCGGGGGGTCGATCTTTATGCTGCACTTCAGTCGCTGGCTCAGCGCGGCCTGACACGACTGATGGTTGAAGGCGGTCCAACGATCGCCGCCTCGCTTCTCAATGCCGACCTTGTGGATGAAGCTGCCTTGTTTCGGAGTCCATTGATCGTCGGGTCTTCCGGAATCGATGCACTTGAGGGTTTGCCGCTGACCGCGCTTACCGCGTCGCCACGTCTCGTCGCGTGTGATAGGCAGGTGTTCGGGTCCGATCGGATGGAAGTTTTCGAGCACATTTGAATGTTTACCGGCATCGTCACCGATATCGGCGAGATCGTCTCGATCGAACCTCGCGCCGCCGATCTGCTCCGCGTTCGCATCGGCTGCCGCTATGAGCGCGGTTCGATCGTCGAGGGTGCGTCGATCGCCTGCGCCGGAATTTGCCTGACCGGGGTGGATATAGGTGAGGAAGGTGGTCGCACCGTGTTCGCCGTCGATGTCGCCGCAGAAACGTTGCGCGTGACGACGGCGGATGCGTGGCGACAGGGGACGCGCATCAATCTCGAGCGCTCGTTGAAAGTGGGCGACGAACTGGGCGGGCATTTCGTGCTCGGCCATGTCGACGGCCTTGTCGAGCTGACGGAGCGCGACGACCTGACCGACGCGGCGCGCCTGACATTCCGCGCGCCGGTGCCCCTGTCGCGCTTTATTGCCGTGAAAGGATCGGTTGCGCTCGACGGTGTGTCTCTGACGGTCAATGACGTAAAGGACTCAAACTTTTCCGTACTGGTCATTCCGCATACATTGCGGGTCACGACATTCGGAACGGTGCGGGCGGGCGACCGCGTCAATCTCGAAGTCGATGTCATGGCGCGCTATGCCGCGCGATTGATGGATCTGAAACCGTAGTAGGCCGGCAGGCTTGACGTACGCCGACGCGCGGCGTCTTTAGGGTTAAAACGGAGAGCGATATGGCCGAGCCGCGACGCAGCGCGAGCCTTCCTACAGGCGGCGACCTCGCCGGCGCTCGCGTCCTCGTGGTCGAAGCGCGCTATTACGATGACATCGCTGATGCCCTGCTGGAAGGCGCAACGCATGCTTTGAAAGGAGCGGGCGTTGTCTTCCACCACCTCACCGTGCCGGGCTCGCTCGAAATCCCCGCCGCGATCGCGATTGCGCTCGAAGCCGCGGAGTGCGCGGGCTCGCCCTATGACGCGGTGGTCGCGCTCGGCTGCGTTATTCGCGGCGACACGATCCATTTCGACATCGTCGCCAAGGAATCCGCGCGGGGTCTGCTCGACCTCTCGGTCGCCCGGCGCATCCCGTTGGGCAACGGCATCCTCACGGTCGACACCGAACGTCAGGCGATCGAACGCGCGCGCCGGGATGAGGCAGATAAAGGCGGGGATGCTGCGCGTGCTGCTCTCGCGATGCTGCGCCTCAAGCGGACAGTGAACGCGAAGTGACTGCAAGCCCAGCCCCGCAGGAGCGCAAGGCCAATCGTCGGGGCGCGGCACGCCTGGCAGCGGTGCAGGCGCTCTATCAGATGGATATCGCCGGCACCGGACTCGCCGACATCCTCGCCGAATTCGAAAGTCACTGGCTCGGCGGGGAAGTGGAAGGCGCGAAGTATCTCCCGGCTGAGGCGGCTTTCTTTCGCGACATCGTTTCCGGCACGCTACGCGAGCAGCGCACGCTCGATCCCCTGATCGATGCCGCCTTGACGCGCGGCTGGCCGCTGAAGCGCATCGAGGCATTGCTCCGGGCGGTGTTGCGGGCAGGGGCTTACGAACTGGCCAAGCGTAGCGATGTTCCTGCCCGGGTGGTCGTATCCGAATATGTCGATGTCGCCAGCGCCTTTGTCGACAAGGACGAGGCGGGCATGGTCAACGCTGTGCTCGACCAGCTGGCCCGGCAGATGCGGGCAGGCGAATTCGGACGCGCCAACGGGTAGACTGGTGAATGTCTGCGCCAGCTGCCTACCATCAGGCGCGATCGAAGAGGTTTCGATGGGCGACGGCAAGCCGGCCCTTGAATCGAACGAAGACAAGCTGATCGCGCGGTTTTTCACGCCGCTGGCGACGCACCCGGGCGCGCTGGGCCTCACAGATGACGCCGCCTTCCTGACCCCGCCCGCCGGGCACGATCTGGTACTCAAGACGGACGCCATCGTCGGCGGCGTTCATTTTCTTCCCGACGATCCCCCGGCCGACATCGCACGCAAGGCGCTGCGGGTGAACCTGTCGGACGTGGCGGCGAAGGGCGCAAGGCCTCTGGGATGTCTCTTGTCGCTCGCCATTCCGGGCACCACAGGGGAGGAGTGGCTTCAAGCATTTTCTGAGGGACTTCGAGTCGATTGCGAGCAGTTCCGGGTCCCTCTTTTTGGCGGAGACACGGACCGCACGCCCGGTCCGGTCACCGTTGCCATGTTCGTTCTGGGTAGTGTGCCTGCCGGGACCATGGTGCGGCGCACAGGGGCAAGGCCGGGGGACCGGGTGCTCGTTACCGGGACGATCGGCGATGCCGTGCTGGGGCTCCGGCTATTCCGGGACAATACACTCGCGAGCGCCTGGAAGACGGAGCCGGGAGACGCCGATCACCTGCGCGGGCGCTATCGCCTGCCACGGCCGCGCCTCGGGCTTGCCGAGGTGCTGCGGACCCACGCCAGCGCGGCCATGGATGTCTCCGACGGACTTGCCGGCGACCTCGCCAAACTGTGCCGGGTGTCCGGGGTGTCGGCGGCGATCGGCGTCGAACGCGTTCCGCTGTCTGCGGGCGGACAGGCGGCTGTCGCGGCCGAACCCGGTCTGATCGAGGCGATGCTAAGCGGCGGTGACGACTACGAGATCCTTTGCAGCGTCGCTCCCGATCGGCTCACCTCTTTCAAGGCAGCAGCCGACATGGCGGGGATTTCGGTCGCGGATATCGGCGAGATTGTTTCAGGCACGAGCGTCCCGATCTTTCGCGACAAGAGCGGCCGCAC
>CAZSAW010000180.1:0-6681 GCA_964604745.1 uncultured Hyphomicrobiales bacterium | reverse complement strand
CATGCGCCACGCCCCGCTCCGCCATGCGGCGGCGCACGTCGGGGGACAGCGCAAGCGCCCGTCCGATTGCGCGCGCGAGCGCCTCAGCGTTGCCGGCAGGCACGAGCCAGCCCGTTTCGCCATCGATCACCGTTTCCGTTGTGGCGCCAAGAGCCGTCGCGATCACCGGGACGCCCATCGCCTGTGCCTCGACCGGCACGCGGCCAAACCCTTCCGCCTTCCGGCTCGGGCTCAGCACAAGATCGGCTATCGCGTAGGCTGCCGGCAAATCCGGCGTCTCGACAAATCGCACGTTGCGATCGAGCGTGAGGTTGCGCGCAAGCGACATCATGCGGCCGCGATAACCCGAGCCGTCGCGGTCCGGGCCGATCATCAGGCAGAGAAAATTCCGGTCCGGCAGCAGCGCCAGCGCCCGCAGCGCGACCTCATGCCCCTTGGTCGCCGAAAGCCGCGCCGGGAGAATGATCAGCGGCCGGTCGGGTGTCAGCGCGTGCTGCGCGCGGAACGCGTCCATGCGCACGCCCGATACGGCCTCGATCCGGAAACGCGAGAAATCGATACCGCGCGGAATGAGCACGACGCGCTCTGCCGCCTGCGGATAGGTCCGCACGATGTGATCTCTGACGAATTGCGAAATGGCGATGACGCGGTCGCCGTGCGCCATCACGCCATTGTAGAATCTCTTTACTGCATTGCCGCCGGCATAGGCATCGTGGAAGGTCGTCACGAATGGCCGCGCCACGCCGAGCCCGATCCAGGCCGGCACGCGGCTGCGCGCATGAATAATGTCGACGTGCTCCGCCTTCACCACCTCCGCCAACGCGCGCCGATTCCGAACGAATGCCAGCGGATTCTTCGCGCCGATATTGCACGACACATGCTCGGCGCCAGTCGCGACGAGAGCCTCGACCATGCGTCCGCCTGCGCTCATCACCAGCGCCCGATGACCCTGCGCAACGAGCGCGGCCGCAATATCGAGCGTCCCCTGCTCGGCTCCACCGACATCGAGCCGGGGAATGAGCTGCAGCACGGTCATGCGGCGCGGCTGCGGAGTCATCATGCGTCAATGCGTTGCGCGGCGGGTCAATCGCGACAATTCAGAAGCCGAACATGTGATCGAGGCTGAACGCGCGTGCCCCCATCAGTCCATGATAGCCGAACAGGCGGCAGGTTGAGTCCTGAATCATCACGTAGCAGTTTTCGCCCGCGGCTTCGACGCGCGGTGCGCCGAACGTCTCACTCACCCGCCACAACAGCGAACCGCTGCAGGGAATGCTCACCGTCTCGCGCGCGATTTCCTTGCCGCGCCGGTCGAACAGGATGAGCGAGGTGTCCGACCGCTCGCGCCACGGCAGCGAGGCGGGATAGATGAGATGGCAGAATGTCTCGTATGGCTTCTGCCCCACGCGCAGAAACAGGCGCGTTGAAAGGCCCGGTGCGCGGCCGGCATAGCTCTGCGGCTCATTGCGATACGTCAGAACAGTGTTGAACATATGCGCGCCGAAACTTGAATCGGCGGCATGCCCGCTCTGACGATCGATATAGCGGAACAGCCCATGCAGCCAGCCATCGGCCTCCTTGCCGGCGCTGTAATCGTAAACGATCTCCACGTGGCCGTAGCCGCCCGACAGCGTCTTCCGCTCGTCTTCGAGCCAGCGTCCGACATCGAGCAGGACATCATGATTGCGCGGCAGATTGCCGAGCCGGCGTTCGCAGACGAGATGCCCGCCGGAATCGTAGACCAGCGCCGAGAGCGGCAGGCTCGATTGCGTCGTCGCCATCGGCGTCGGCAGCACCATGCTGGCATAGCGATCGAGCGGCAGCACGGGCGCCGGCAGAATGAAGCCTTTGCCGATCACATTCCCGAGCGTCGGCAGAACGGCGTCGGGCTTCAGGTCCGTGCGTTCGACATTCACGTGTGCGATCCGCTGCCGCCCCTCTTTCGTGAAGACTTCGTAGCGCGGGCGCGTGAAATACTTGCCGGCAACAACCTCGACCTGCTGTGGCCAGCGTGCATCCGGCAACAAATCACTCACGCCGAGCCGAAACGTCGCGAATGGCGGAATGGCGTGGTCAAGCCGCGCGAGGTTCCGTCCGCCCATGACGTTGAGACCGATTTCGCCCGCCGGGATCGGCACTGGATGGCTGTTCTGAATCCACAGCACCACGTCCTCGCCCGCATCCGGCGCAGGGAGCCCCGCATAGAAATCGGCCGGCCAGGAATTGGAATCGTGCGTGCAGGACAAGATATCGTCCGCATCGCCATAAGTATCGAGGGCATATTTGACGACGTCGTGCCCGGCGATGCCGATGACGTGAACAAACAGCTGCCCGGTAAATTCCGGCAAGGCAAAACGGCGCCGGATGTCGTGGCTGTCGAGTACGACGACGCTCTGTCCGGCCTCGATGGGTTCATTCCATTCGGCCAGGACTTTGCCATGGTTGTCGTAGAGACGGCACCACAGCACCGGCGCTTTGGCCCCATATCCGCTCCAATAATTTGCCGTCGTCAGACGCGTGTGATGCAGACCCTGGTCGCGAAAGAACACAAAATTGGTGGCAAAGTTGACCAGCGACAAATAGCGCCGCGCGTCCGTGAGCATGGCTTGCGGCAGACGAAGTGCATCGAGACTGAAGATTTCCAGGCCCGGCGGGAGCAGATGGCGGATGTGGGCGACGAGCCGCTCCGTCTCGAACGAGGTGATCAGCAGTGCCGAAGCCTTCGAATGGCCAATGTCCGTGATGAGCTGCGCCGCCTTCCCGCGCAGCGACCTGCCACGATGCTCGACGTTCTGAACGTAATAGCCGGCAACCGGGACGTTGCTCAGGTCGAACAATTCGTTGAACGCTGACGCCTGCCCATATGGATCGTAGATCGCGACGTTGCGCTTCGCGGCAAGATCGCCCACGAGAGCGCGGCCTTTCTCGGCTGCCATCGGATGGCAAAGCGCCTTGAAGAAGACATTCCCGCCATGGGCGTTGCTGAAGGTTTCAATCGCGAGCGGCATTGTCGCTGGGATTTTCTCGCCGGGTTGATCTCACGTCTTTTAACATCGTCCCTCAGCGGCGAAATGGACGATTGGCACGAACACCGCCCGCCGGGATCACTTATAATGTCCCGGAAGGCGCGGGCGCATGTTCCTCGAGCGCCCGCCAGCCCAGTGCCGCGACAATTGCAACGATACCGAAAAGGGAAACGTACCAGACCTGCCACATGCCGAAGCTCGATGACAAAAACGCGAAGCAGGTCGTGAAGGTCGCAAGCGCAAAGGGCTGCAATGCCGGGGGCGCCCTGCCGATCTGCCACAGGATGGCGACGCCGACGGCGGTCAGCAGCACGATGCCGACGAATCCAAGCTCAAACCACGTCTGCAGAAAGATGTTGTGGGCGTGAATTGAAAGCTGCTGTCCGAACTTGTCCGGCGGCAGCGTCTTTTCGATCCGCGGGCCAAGCTCGTGAGTCATATCCGCGCCGCGGCCCAGGATCGGCGCCTGCATGGTCTGCTTCGCGGTCTGGTTCCAGATCACGATGCGGTTCTGTCCGGACGTCTTCAGCCACGACGCGTCCTTCAATCCTGCGTCATAGGCAAGCTGCGCGACCGGAAGAACGGCAAGGCAGCAGAGGATCCATGCGGCGGACAAGGAATAACACGTGAATCGCCAGGCGACGGTAGTAAGCAAGTAAGCGCCAAAGCCGGCAATAACGGCGATCTTCGCCGTCGCCTGCACGGAAAGAAAAACAACAGTCACCGTCAAAACCGCAATGACGATCGCTGCCACGCGCCGATGCATTGGCTTCATCACGATGCCAAGGACGACCATCAGCATCGGCCAGAACAAGGTGGTCAATGCGGTCGTGCTGTGATTGAGCACGACGGGCTCGATCGCCACAAGCTTGCCCGCCGAGAATTGATAGGTGTGCTCCGGCCGAACCAGTACGCCGACCTTGGCGATCAAATTGAGAAACCAGATTCGCAAAGCCAATCCGCTGGCAGCGTCGGCCAGCAGGATAAAAAGACCGATCAGAAATCCGATGCCGGCGCCGCGCGCCAACATCATGATGCGATCGCGCCCTGCGCCGCGGAGCAAATTCATCGCCGCCAAGGCCGAGATGGCAATCAGGGCCGCGGAGATGACCTGTTTAAGAGATCGCGACGGCAACTCGGCCCAGAACGCGCTCGACGCCGCATAAAGAAGAAACGCACAGAGGCTGGCGGAAACGAAGTCCAGATCGAGGGCCGCCTTGCGGATGTCGCCCTGCAGGAAAGCGAGGGCGAACAACGTGACGGTCAGGATCGGAAATGCGAGCCACGTGGCGCGCGGTGTGACCAGCGTCATCGCTATCGCAAGTAGGAAAAATGCGGCTGCGATTGCGTCGCCCGTCCGGCGCTGTGATTGCGAGTGACCCGGATTGGCGACCGACACAGGAAACCCCGATAATTGCGATGGGAGATATACAGGAACGGCCCACCCCCGCGCAAAATGTCGCAGCCGTGGCTATCCTGCCCTCACCCCCGCGATCCGGCTACCCGTCGGACATCGACGCGTGCGCGTCATCCGGCTGTCATGGTACCCGGCGACGTTTGGCAACCCCGTTTCCCATTTGAACCATTCTAATCCGTGCAGGTCTGTTCAGGGTGCTGCCGTTCTGCCTCGGCGAAAGCGCCGACGACGCGACCTCCGCATGAGTCACCGTGGCCGGAACGCCGCTAGGCGCGGTTTCGACGAGTGACATGGGTGCTTCGGCTTGTGCCCCCGCACGGTCAAATGTACGCTTGAATGGTTGTTTATACGCCACGTGCGATCCGAGGTCGGGAACGGGCTGTCCGTGGGTTTCAACGAACGTTTTCGGGGGCAATGTTGGGAGTTTTGGACAAGAGTCGCGGAATTGCACTTGGGTAGGTCCGGCGCTTGGGGTGGCAGGACCATCGGTTCCGTGGAAATCGTTGCGGCAGCCGTTTTGTCGCGATGACGTTCGCGAGCGCAAGTTCACGGTCCGTCTGCCCAAGGCGAATTGTGGATGGGTTGCTCGAGACGATACGTTCCTCCTGACGCCTTTAACATCCTTATCCGCCAATGATGGATCACATCGCTGCACGCGGGGACAGCCTGCCGAGCCGGAACTATACACGAAACATGCCTGTAGTTCACCCGACCGCGATTGTTCATCCCGATGCGCAGATCCATGACAGCTGTGAGATCGGCCCTTATTGCTGCGTCGAGGCCAAGGTGCGGCTCGGATCGGGCACGAAGCTGCTCAGCCACGTGATCGTTCGGGATCGCACAACCCTCGGCGCGGACAATGTGATCCATCCGTTTGCCGTCATCGGCGGGATCCCGCAGGACCTCAAATACCAGGGCGAGCAGTCGGAACTCGTCATCGGCGACCGGAACACCGTCCGCGAGTCGGTCACGATCAATATCGGCACGACGGGCGGCGGCGGCGTGACGCGCATCGGCAATGACAACCTGCTGATGGCCTACGTGCATATCGGCCACGACACCACCATCGGGAATGGCACGATCATCGCCAATTCATGCCAGCTCGCCGGCCATGTCGTGATCGAGGACTACGCAAGCCTTGGTGGCCTGACTGGCGTGGGACAATATCTGCGTGTGGGAACGCACAGCTATGTCGGCGGCTGCAGCGGGGTCGACCGCGACATGCCGCCCTACACGCTCGGGCGCGGCCCCACCGGCAACTTCGAAATCCTCGGCATGAACATTATCGGCCTGAAGCGGCGCGGTTTCTCGAAAGAGGATATCGCCGCCCTGCAGGAGGTGAGCCGGCTGTTTTTTCAGGATAAGACTGTCGACAGGGAAACCGCGCTCAGCCAGATCGAGAGCAGCGTGGGCTCGGTCGGCGCTGTGCGCACCTTCGTGGACTTTGTGCGCGCGAGCAAGCGAGGGGTCTTTCGCTAGGCATGGAAATATTCGTTTCCGCGGGCGAAGTGAGTTCGGATTGTCATTGCGCGGACGTCATTCGGACCTTGCAGGCCAAAGCGGATATTTCCACGTTCGGATTGGGCGGCAAGGAGCTGGAGCGGACGGGCACCGAATTCCTGCTGCGCAATGAGAACCTCACCGGCGGCGGCGGGCCGATGGAGGTCATCAGCCAGATTCCGATCCGGGCCAAACTCAAGCGGGATTTGAGAGAGCGACTCGCCCGCCGCCGCCCCGCGGGCGCCCTCCTCGTCGATACCGGTGAGATCAATCTCAAGCTTGCGCCGATCCTGCACCGCTTCGGCGTGCCGACGGTCTATTTCGTTCCGCCGAAGATCTGGGTGTGGCGCTCGCACCGGATCGGCGTCCTCGCCGACAATGTCGATCTCGTGCTCAATATCCTGCCGTTCGAAGTGCCGATCTATCGCGCGCGCGGCATTCCTTGCGAATATGTCGGCCATCCCATTCTCGATCAGGTGCCGTTGAACCTCACGCAGGCCGACGCGAAGGCGAAGCTCGGCATCGACCCGGCACAGCCCGTGCTGACCATGCTTCCGGGCAGCCGGCACAACGAAATCCGGTTTCAGCTTGATCTGTTCGCCGAAGCGGTCAAACACTTCGTCGGGCGCCTCTCCGGATCGGAAGAGCCGCCGCTGATCCTCGTCCCCGCTGCCTACGCGATGGACGCAGGCCAGATCGAAGAGGCGCTGCGCTCGCGCCTGCCGCGCAGCGCGATCA
>CAZSAW010000179.1:0-10831 GCA_964604745.1 uncultured Hyphomicrobiales bacterium | reverse complement strand
CCGGAGAACCTGCGTCACGCGGTCCGCGTCCCTGGCGGCGACGATGGTGACCATGCCGATCCCGCAGTTGAAGGTGCGCAGCATCTCGTTTTGCGCGACGTTCCCGGTCCTGGCGAGCCATTTGAACACCGGGGGCACCGGCACGCGTTGCAGATCGAGCGCGACGCCGAGCTGCTTCGGCAGCGCGCGCGGAATGTTGTCGATGAATCCGCCGCCGGTGATATGCGCGAGCGCCTTGACCGCGCCGGTTTCGCGGATCGCGGCGAGACAGGATTTCACATAGAGCCGCGTCGGCGTCAGCAGCGCTTCGCCGAGCGTGCGCGACGCATCGAACGGGGCCGCGGCGCCATAGCCGACGCCAGAACGCTCGACGATCTTGCGCACGAGCGAATAGCCGTTGGAGTGGGGGCCGGAGGAGGCGAGGCCGAGCACGATGTCGCCGGCTGCGACATCGGCGCGCGGCAAGACGCCGTCGCGTTCGACTGCGCCGACGGCGAAGCCGCCGAGGTCGAACTCGCCCGGCTTGTAGAGGCCGGGCATTTCCGCGGTCTCGCCGCCGATCAGCGCGCAGCCCGATTGCCGGCAGGCCGCGGCGATGCCGGAGATCACGGCGGTGGCGGCTTCCGGTTTCAGCGCGCCGCAGGCGAAATAATCGAGAAAGAAGAGAGGCTCCGCGCCCTGCACGACGAGATCGTTCACCGACATGGCGACGAGATCGATGCCGATCGTGTCGTGCTTGCCGGTTTCGATGGCGATCAGAAGCTTGGTGCCGACCCCGTCGGTCGCGGCGACCAGAACGGGATCCTTGAAGCCGGTGCGCTTGAGATCGAACAAGCCGCCGAACCCGCCGATTTCGGCGTCGGCTCCGGGGCGGGCGGTGGCGCGGACGAGCGGTTTGATCAGCTCCACCATGCGGTTGCCGGCGTCGATATCGACTCCGGCGTCGGCATAGGTGAGGCCGCGCCCCTTCTCGCCCATGAAGTGTCCTCGCAGGTCTGCCGGGCGGGCTTTACGTCGAATCCGCATTGCACGCAATGGCTTGATCCCCGATATACTGGGCTTCTGCGCCGGGTTCGTTTGTGTCGGCCGGCGCGCCGCCGGGGCTGTCAGTTGAGTATTCCGAATCTCATTACGCTCGCGCGCATCCTGTCCGTGCCGCTGGTGGTCTGGGCCATCACGTCCGGCGAGATGCTTGCCGCGTTCATTCTTTTTCTTGTCGCGGGCGCGAGCGACGCGGTCGACGGCTATCTCGCCAAGCGCTTCAACATGCGCACCGAGATTGGCGCCTATCTCGATCCGCTCGCCGACAAGGCGCTGATCGTCTCGATCTATGTGGCGCTCGGCGTGACCGAGGCAATTCCGCGCTGGCTCGTGATCCTCGTCGTCTCGCGCGACATCATGATCGTGAGCGCCATGATCTTCACGCGCCTAATCGGCAAGCCGATGGCGGTGAAGCCGCTGCTCGTTTCGAAGCTCAACACCGTGGCGCAGATCCTCTTCGCCTGCGTGGTGCTCGCCTCGCTCGGCTTCCAGTTCGATCCCGGCGTCGCCAAGCCCATGGCCATGGCCGCTGTCGCAATCTTGACCTTGCTTTCCATCGCCTTCTATGTCGCAGAATGGATACGCCATATCGGTTCGGCCGAGGCCGGACTGTGAGGGTTTGAGGGCCGCAGGCGGGGGCGGGCGATCCGATGGACATCAAACGTCAGCTGGTTTTCTGGTTCGTCGCGCTGCTTGTTTTCGTGGCGCTGCTCTGGCTGCTGAACGAGGTGCTTCTGCCCTTCGCTGCGGGTATGGCGCTTGCCTATCTGCTCGACCCGCCGGTGAAGCGCATCCAGGGCATGGGCGTGAACCGGGCGATCGCCGCGAGCATCATCGTCGCCATCTTCATCATCGTGCTGACGGTGATCGGCATCATTGTCGCGCCCATTCTCGGCGATCAACTCGCCGGTTTGCTCGACCGTCTGCCGGGCTATGTCGATAAGGCGCGGCTGTGGCTGGCCGATCCGAATCAGACCTGGCTCGGCCGTCTGCTCGGCGACAAATTGCCGGAAGCGGAGAAGTCGCTCGGCGCCGCCGCGTCCTCGGCGTCGGGCTGGGTCACGGGCTTCCTCAAGTCGCTGTGGTCGGGCGGGAAGGCCGTCATTTCGCTCGTCTCGCTTCTGCTCATCACGCCGATCGTCGCCTTCTATCTGCTGCTCGACTGGGATCACATGGTGGCGACGGTCGATAACTGGATTCCGCGCCAGCATCGCAAGACCGTGCGCGACCTGGCGCGCCAGATGGATGCCGCCATTTCCGGCTTTGTGCGCGGACAGGCGATCGTCTGCCTGATCCTCGGCGTGTTCTATTGTGTCGCCCTGATGCTGATCGGGCTGAACTTCGCGTTGCTGATCGGCATCACCGCGGCGATCTTGAGCTTTGCGCCGTACATCGGGACGATGACCGGCTTCCTGCTGGCGACGGGCGTGGCGCTCGCGCAATTCTGGCCGGAATGGTCGATGGTGCTGCTTGCCGCCGGCATTTTCGTCTTCGGCCAGTTCATCGAAGGCAACTTCCTGCAGCCCTATCTCGTTGGCAAGGAAATCGGCTTGCATCCGGTGTGGCTGATGTTCTCGCTGCTCGCCTTCGGCTACCTGTTCGGCTTCCTCGGCCTTCTGATTGCGGTGCCGGTCGCCGCCGCCATCGGCGTGCTGACGCGCTTCCTGCTGCGGCAATATCTCGCCAGCGCCTATTACCACGGCGGAAAGCCGGGTTGATGCCAATGCCGGCTGTATCGAGTCCGCGCCAGCTCGCGCTCGCGCTCGATCACGCCGAAAGCCGTGCGCGCGAGGATTTTCTCGAAGGGCCGTCGAACGCGGCGGCGCTCGCGCTCGTCGATCATTGGCCGGACTGGCCGCATTCCGCCGTTGCGCTGGTCGGCCCGCGCGGTTCGGGCAAGAGTCATCTCGCGGCAATCTGGGCGTCGCAGTCGGGTGCGCGCTTCCTGTCGGGACGTGCGCTCGAAAGTTTGGCGGTGCCGGCCGCGCTCGCGACCGGGGCGCTCGTGGTCGAGGACATCGCGGCAAACGACGTCGACGACCGTGCGCTGTTTCATCTTCTCAATCTGGCGCGCGAGGAGAGGGCGCACGTGCTGCTCACGAGCGAGACGGCGCCGTCCACCTGGACATTCGAATTGCCCGATCTCGTGTCGCGCCTGCGCGCGCTGCCGGCGGTGACGCTCGATGCGCCGGACGATCGTCTGCTGCGCGCCGTGCTTGTGAAGCTGTTCGCGGACCGGCAATTGGCAGTCGATGAAGCGCTTGTCTCGTATCTGATGAGCCGGATGGAACGCTCGTTTTCGGCCGCGCGGGCGGCGGTCGAGCGGCTCGACCGCGAAGCGTTGCGGCGCGGCCGGCCGGTCAATCGTGCCTTGGCGGCGGACCTCTATCGCGACAGCGGCTGTTAACCCTCGTCGGAGGGTATGCACAGACCGTCATTCGATAGTCACGAATTCCGGTCACTGTTATAGTTCGCGAAACAGTTTGCCCCCATGACTTACCGCAGCGAAGCTGTTGTTCTGATTGAGGATTCTGCGTCTGCTCCATTGCAGGCGCCGGCCCCGGCAGTCGACCTTTTTGCGAGCCCCGAGCGGTTCATCAACCGTGAGTTGTCATGGCTGCATTTCAACCGGCGGGTCCTCGACGAATCCGCCAGTTCCGGCCACCCGCTTCTCGAGCGGCTGCGCTTTCTGTCGATCTCGGCCAACAACCTCGACGAATTCTTCATGGTGCGCGTGGCCGCGCTCAAGGGTCAGGTGCGTGAAGGCGTCACCGCGAAGAGTCCCGACGGGCTGACGCCGATCGAACAGCTCAAGCACATCGCAACCGTCGCGTCCGCGCTCGCGAGCGACCAGCAGGCGCGCTGGCGCGAGATGGCGGTCGAACTCGCCGAGAACGGCATCGTCCTCGTCGAGGGACCGGCGGTGACGAAGCAGGAGCGCGCCTGGCTCGACGAATATTTCCTGCATCATGTCTTCCCGGTACTGACGCCGCTGGCGATCGATCCCGCGCATCCGTTCCCGTTCATCCCCAATCTCGGCTTCACCATCGCGCTGCAGCTGTCGCGCGCGAGCGACGGCCGGGCGATGAACGCGCTCATCCGCGTGCCGCACAAGATCGCGCGCTTTATTCTGTTGCCGAAATCCGACGACGGCGCGCAGCGCGTGATCACGCTCGAACAGGCGACGAGCCTGTTCATCGGGCGCCTCTTTCCCGGCTACACGATGAAAGGGCAGGGTGCCTTCCGCATCATCCGCGATTCCGAAATCGAAATCGAAGAAGAATCGGAAGACCTTGTGCGGCAGTTCGAGACGGTGCTGAAGCGCCGCCGCCGCGGTTCGGTCATCCATCTCGAGATCGAGCAGGCGATGCCGGCCGATCTCTGCCGCTTCGTCCAGCGCATGCTCGCCGTGACGGAGGACGAAGTCTTTCTCGTCAACGGCATGCTCGCGCTCAACGAACTGAAAGAGCTTGTCGCGCTCGACCGGCCCGATCTTCTCTACGCGCCCTACAATCCGCGCTTTCCCGAGCGCATCCGCGATCACGGCGGCGATTGCTTCGCCGCGATCCGGCAGAAGGACCTGATCGTCCATCACCCTTACGAGTCGTTCGACGTGGTCGTGCAGTTTCTGCAGCAGGCCGCGCGTGACCCGGACGTGATCGCGATCAAGCAGACGCTGTATCGCACCTCGGCGGAATCGCCGATCGTCAAGACGCTCGCCGAGGCGGCGGAGGCGGGCAAGTCCGTCACCGCGCTGGTCGAGCTGAAGGCGCGCTTTGACGAGGAGGCCAATATCCGCTGGGCGCGCGATCTCGAACGCGCCGGCGTGCAGGTGGTCTACGGCTTCATCGAACTGAAGACGCACGCCAAGCTGTCGCTGGTCGTGCGGCGCGAACGCGGCGCGCTCGCCTCCTACGTCCATGTCGCGACCGGCAATTATCATCCGATCACCGCGCGCATCTACACGGATTTGTCCTATTTCACGACCGATCCGGTGATCGCACGCGACGTCGCCCGCGTGTTCAATTTCATCACCGGCTATGCCGAGCCCGCCGACCTCGAACGCATGGCCGTGTCGCCGGTATCGCTGCGCCAGCGCATCCTCGGTCACATCGAGGAGGAGATCGGTCACGCCAAAGCGGGCCGTCCCGCGGCGATCTGGATGAAAATGAATGCGCTCGTCGATCCCGGCATCATCGACGCGCTCTATCATGCGTCCAATGCGGGCGTATCCGTCGACCTCGTCGTGCGCGGCATCTGCTGCCTGCGCCCGGGATTGCCGGGCCTGTCGGAGAATATCCGCGTCAAGTCGATCGTCGGCCGCTTCCTCGAACACGGCCGCATCTATTGTTTCGGCTCCGGCCACGGCTTGCCGCATGCCAAGGCCGCCGTCTATATCTCCTCCGCCGACATGATGCCGCGCAACCTCGACCGGCGGGTGGAAGTCCTGGGTCCGCTGGTCAATCCGACCGTGCACGAACAGGTGCTCGATCAGATTATGGTCGCGAATTTCGCCGACAACGAGCAGAGCTGGAAGATCTTGCCCGACGGCACCGCCGCGCGCATAAAGCCGGCCAAGGGCGAAGAGGCGTTCAACGCCCAGAAATATTTCATGACAAACCCGAGTTTGTCCGGCCGTGGAAAATCTCTTAAAGAGTCTTCGCCGCGCCGTATCTCGCGTCGGCAGGAACGCAGCTGACGCCGCGTCTGCGGCGGGTTCCGACAGCGAAGCTCGGGTCACACGCGAATTGCCATTGTCACGCAAAGATGCGGCCAAGCGCGCCGCTCCTTCGAAACATGCGAAAGGGGCGCAGGGGCGGCTCGATCACGGGCCGCCGATCGCGGTGATCGACATCGGTTCGAACTCCGTGCGGCTCGTCGTCTATGAAGGACTGACGCGCAGCCCGACGCCGATTTTCAACGAAAAGGTTCTTGCCGGCCTCGGCCGCGAGGTGCAATCGACCGGCCTGCTGGCGCCGGAAGCGGTGGCGACCGCCTTCGCCTCGCTCAAGCGTTTCCGCGCCCTGTGCGACACGCTGCAGGTCAAGCGCGTGCTCGGGGTCGCCACCGCCGCCTGCCGTGACGCGAGGAACGGAGAAGCCTTCATCGCCGAAGCCGAGCGCATCTGCCGCACGAAGATCGACGTTCTTTCCGGCAAGCGCGAGGCGCAATTGTCGGCGCTCGGCGTCGTGTCGGGCATGCACAAGCCGGACGGCATCGTCGGCGATCTCGGCGGCGGCTCGCTCGAATTGATCGACGTGCACGGTCACGCGATCCGTTCCGGCATCACGCAGCCGCTCGGCGGCCTCGCGCTGCAGGACGCGTCGGGCAAGTCGATCAAGAAAGCCGAGAAGATCGTCGAGCGCGCATTGTCCGGCGTGTCCTTCCTCAAGGCGGGAAAGGACCGAACCTTCTATGCGGTGGGTGGCGCGTGGCGCGCGCTTGCAAGCCTGCATATGGCGCAGACCGGCTATCCGCTGCATGTGATGCACGGCTACCGCATCCGCGCCAAGGACGCGATCGAGTTCTGCGATCTGGTGCACCGCGTGCACCCGGACTCGCTCTCGCGCATCGAGGTGGTGGCCAATGCGCGCCGTCCGCTCCTTGGCTACGCCGCGCTTGTGCTGGAGCAGGTGGTGCGGCGCGCCAAGCCCGAAGCGGTCGAGATTTCCGCGCTCGGCGTGCGCGAAGGGCTACTTTATTCGCTGTTGCCGCCGCAGGAGATGAAGCGCGATGCGCTGATCGCCGCCGCCGCCGACCTCAACGTGCTGCGCTCGCGCTCGCCGCGCCACGGCGAGGAATTGATCGAGTGGAGCGATCAGCTCATGCATTCATCCGGCCTCGACGAGACGCCGGACGAGCGGCGGCTGCGTCACGCCGCCTGCCTTCTCGCCGACGTGAGCTGGCGCACGCATCCCGATTATCGCGGCGACCAGTCGCTGAACCTCATTTCGCACGCCGATTTCGTCGGCATCGACCATCCCGGCCGCGCCTTTCTCGCGCTCTCGGTGTTCTTCCGCCATGTCGGCGTCATGAGCGAGGATATCTCGCCGCGGCTGCGCGAACTCGCATCGAGCCGTATCCTCGACCGCGCGCGTGTGCTCGGCGCGACCCTGCGCGTCGCCTACATGATTTCCGCGTCGATGCCGGGCGTGCTGCCGAACACGCCGCTGCGCGTCGAGAAGAACCGCCTGGTTTTGCGTCTGCAGGGCAAATACCAGGCGCTCGCGGGGGACCGCGTGTTCGCGCGCATGCGGCAATTGGCACGGCTGATCGGCCGCGAGCCCGAGGTGATGACCTGACGTCTTGTCATCGCCGGGCCCGACCCGGCGATCCATCGCTTCAGCGGAGAGATGGATTCGCGGGTCAACCCCGCGATGACGGCAATCAGCCGCGCTCGATCGCCACGACGCGGCCTTTTTCCACCGCCAGCGCGACGCGCCCATGCTTGAGCGCGAGTGCCTTCTCGCCGAACAATTCGCGCCGCCAGCCCTTCAGCGCCGGCACGTCGGCATCGTCGTCGGCGGCGATCATTTCCAGATCGTCCATGGTCGCGATCACCTTGGCGGCGACCGCATGGCGCTCGGAGGCCATCCGCAGCAGCACCTTGAGCAGTTCGACCGTTGCGGTCGCGTTGACCGCCGGCCGGCGGCGCTCAAGCGAGGGCAACGTCTTCGGGTCGCGGGCCAGCGCACGTTTCACCAGGTCAGGAATTTCCTGGCCCCATTTCGAACGCTCAAAACCCTTGGGCAGCGCGCGCAGGGCGCCGAGCCGCTCCATCGTCGTTGGCGCCTGCGTCGCGATCTCGGCGACAAGATCGTCCTTGAGCACGCGCCCGCGCGGCACGTCGCGCGACTTCGCTTCGCGCTCGCGCCAGGCGGCGATTTCGACGAGAACGGCCAGCTCCTTCGGCTTGCGCACGCGTGTGCGCAGCCGCTGCCAGGCGTTTTCCGGCTCCATGCGATAGGTATCGGGTGAGGTGAGGACATCCATCTCCTCCGCCACCCAGCTGACGCGGCCGCGCGCCTCGAGATCGGCGACGAGCTTCAGATAGACGTCGCGCAGATGCGTGACATCGGAGACGGCGTAATCGAGTTGCGCCTTCGACAGCGGCCGGCGCGTCCAGTCCGTGAAGCGGTGCGACTTGTCGAGCGTGTCGCCGGTGATGCGTTGAACGAGCTGATCGTAGGAGATCGAATCGCCATAGCCGAGCACCATGGCGGCGACCTGCGTGTCGAAGATCGGATGCGGAATGAGTTCGGCGCGATGCCAGACGATTTCGATGTCCTGCCGCGCCGCATGGAAGACCTTCACGATCCGCTCATTCGCCGCCAGCTCGAAGAACGGCTTGAGATCGAGCCCCGGCGCGAGCGCGTCGACGACGACCGCCTCGTCGGAACTCGCCATTTGCAGCACGCAGAGCTGCGGGTAATAGGTCGACTCGCGGAGAAATTCGGTATCGACGGTGACAAAAGGATGCCGCGCCAGCCTTTCGCAGGCGGCGGCGAGGGTCTTGCTGTCGGTGATCGGCTCCATCGGTTGCTTCGTCTCGTTCATCCGCGCACGCGCGGCATGTGAATGAACTCCCAGGGGGAGGGCATTGCTCCGACCGGAACCTCGATCAGCGTCGGCTCGTCGCGCCGGGTAAAGCCGCGCCGGAGCGCGAGACGCAACTCGTCCGGATTGCGCGCTCGCTCGGCCGCCGCTCCGAAACTCTCGGCGAATTTGACGAAATCCGGATTGGCGAGATCGCAGGCGATCAGGCGGTTGCCGAATTGCTCCTCCTGGATGCGGCGGACATTGCCGAAGGCGCCATCGACGAAGACGACGTTGACGAGCGGAATGCGATGGCGGATCGCGGTCGCAAGTTCGTTGGCCGTATAGAGGAAGCCGCCATCGCCGGAGATCGAAAGCACCGGCACGTCGCGCCGTGCGTCCTGCGCGCCGAGCGCGGTGGCATAGCCCCAGCCGAGATTGTCCTGAAAGCCGGGCGAGAGAAATGTGCGCGGCTTGTAAACCGGAAAGGCGAGACGGGCGGCGAAGCCAAGCTGCGTCACCTCATCGACAAAGATGCCGTCCTCCGGCAATTCGGCGCGGATCGCGTCGAGATAGGCGAGTTGCGGCGCGAGCTTCGCAAGCCGCGCGCGTATCGCGGCCTGCCTGTCGAGCATGTCCTCGCGCCGCGACGGTCGCCTGGCATTGTGCCGTGGCAGCTCGTCGATGAGGCGGCGCAGGATCGGCGCGGCATCGCCGATGAGCGCAACGTCCGGCTTGCGCAGGCGTTCTGGTTCGGCCGGATCGGCATCGATGCGAACGATTTTCAGCTCGCGGTCGACGCCCCAGCTGTTCATTTGCGCGAGAAGGCGCGTGCCGACGCCGATCACGACATCGACGTCGCGCCAGAGCGCGTGCCCGAGCGGCAGCGTGATGCTGAAGGGATTGCGGCTGTCGAGCACGCCGCGCCCGCGCCGATAGCCGAGCACCGGCGCCTGCAGCATGGCCGAGAGCTGCACGACTTCTGGAGACGCATCCTGCGCGCCACCGCCACAGACGATCATCGGATTCTTCGCCCCGCCGAGGATCTTCGCCGCCGCCAGCACGGCATCGTCGTCGATCGCGGGTTGTGCCGGGGGCGTGGGCGCGGCGATCGGCGCCACCGGTTCGCTGCGGCCCCACATGTCGATCGCGCATTCGATCGCGGCGGGCCCCGGGCGGCCCGTCCGCATCGCACGGAATGCATCGGCCACCGCCGCCGGCGCGTCGGCCGGCCGCTCGATGCGCGTGGCGAAATCGACCAGGCGCGCGAGAATACCGGCCTGATCGCGGATTTCATGCAGATGGCCGAGCCCGCGGCCGATGGCGGCCTGCGGAATTTGCCCGATCAGCGCCAGCACCGGCGCGTTCATGCTGTAGGCGTTCAGCAGCGCGGCGCTGCTGTTGAGCAGGCCGGGCCCCGGCACCACCGCATAGGCCTGTGGTTTGCCGGTCGCGAGCGCGGCGCCGAGCGCCATATAGGCCGCGCCCTGTTCGTGCCGCGTGTGAACGACGCGCAGTTGCTCGCCGGCGGCGAAGAAAGCATCGAACAGATGGTCGTTATGCACGCCAGGCAGGGCGTAGACGGTATCGAGGCCGTGGGCGAGAAGCGTCGCGACACTGGCCTGCGCCGTGGTCAGGCGGGCGTTGGCGGCGGGACTCTGGCGGGGCGGGCGCGCGTCCTGTGTCACAAGTTTGATCGTCGGCATTCTTCTTTTGCTTTTTGCCAGTCTCCCCTGCGGAAGTGTGCAGATCGGCGCGCCCCTGTCGAGGGTGGGGTTGCCTTGACAAAGGTCGAACCACATGCGCTTTTCGCGCGCCTTTCCACAGCATCCCTGACGCATTCGCACCACCGGCGGACAGCCATGCATCGCTATCGCTCCCACACCTGCGGCGCTCTCCGTGAAGCCAATATCGGCGAAACCGTGCGGCTTTCGGGCTGGGTTCATCGCGTCCGCGACCATGGCGGCGTGCTGTTCATCGACCTGCGCGACCATTACGGCCTGACGCAGGTGGTGGCCGACCCGGACAGCCCGGCCTTCAAGGCAGCGGAGAAGCTGCGCTCCGAATGGGTCGTGCGTGTGGACGGCAAGGTGCGCAAGCGCCCCGCCGGCACGGAGAATCCCGAATTGCCGACCGGCCTCGTCGAGGTCTTCGTCTCCGAGATCGAGGCGCTCGGCCCGGCCGGCGACCTGCCGATGCCGGTTTTCGGCGATCAGGAATATCAGGAAGAGATCCTCCTCAAATACCGCTTCCT
>CAZSAW010000178.1:0-3221 GCA_964604745.1 uncultured Hyphomicrobiales bacterium | reverse complement strand
GAGTGCGGCATCCAAGTCCAGTCAGGACAATGAAGCGGCGAAGCGTTTTGCCGACGAGCGCAAGAAGCGCAATTCCCCGAATGTCGACGTCAAGATCAACGGTTCGGTGAGATTCGAGGGCGGTACGGGCGGCGGTACCCGCTTCTGATCCCTCAGCACACCACCTTGCCGCATGCGCGCACGGACGTGATGATGCCGGCGAGCGATTTTCGACCCGGATGGCCGAGGATTGCCACGCCATTGATGACGAAGGCCGGCGTGGCCGCAAGGCCGAGCGCATTCCCAAGCTGTACGTGCGACTTCATGATATCGGCAATGCTGTCCTCATCGGCCAGCGCCACAAGTTTTTTCATGTCGAGCTTCATGCCTTGCGCCACATCGACCGCACGCTGACCGTCGATCACGCCGCGCCCGGAATAGATTTTCTGATGAAATTCGTAAAAGCGTTGCGCGTCGACCGATTGCTGCACAGCCAGTTCGACGCGGCCTGCCTGGATCGAGGCAATGCCAAGCACCGGAAAGGGCACGAGCACGACTCGCAATTGCTTGTCGTTGCGAATGATATCGGCGATGTCCTGTGATGCACGACGGCAGAACGGACAGTTGAGATCGTAAAATTCGGCAATCGTCACATCGCCCTTCGGATTGCCGACAACAACTTTCCCCGGTAATCGCTCAACTGCGTTTGAGAATTGCGCCGGAACGGCATGGTTGGCGACAGGCTTGCCGTCATCACCGACAATCCCATACAGCGATTCGCCAAGCTGAGCGAAAGCGGGCCCGGACAACAATAGAACCAAAAAAGCCAAAACAAATTTCTTCATCACGCTGCAAATACCCTGTCTCACCGCGCCCTTGATAGCGACGAAAGATGAGATTCGGAATCAAAACGACGTGAGCGGCTTTCAATAGCCACGCGCGCGGTCGACGACGTTCTCAAGCGGCAGGCCCTGCTCATATCGCTCGATCTGGCGCGCCACATAGGCGGATACCACAGGCGGGTCGGTATCGGCGGCATTGTGCGGTGAGATCGTAATCTTCGGATGCGCCCAGAGCGCGCTGTCAGCGGGCAATGGTTCGGTGGTGAAGACGTCGAGCGTCGCCGCCAGGAGCGTCCCGTCGTCGAGCGCGCCGACGATGTCGTCCTCCTTCTGCAATCCACCACGGCCAGCGTTGATCAGAACGGGCCCGCCGAACACTCCGTCCCGGGCAAGCTGCGCGAATGTCGCGCGATTGAGAATTCCCTTTGTCTGCGACGTGAGTGGCAGAACACAGACGAGAATGTCGGTGCGGCTGAGGAAGGCGCCCAGTTCGCCTTCCCCCGCGAAGCAGGTCACGCCGGGCAAGGACTTCGCCGACCGGCTCCAGCCTGCGACGTCAAAACCAATGCGCGACAGGACTTCGGCGCAGTCGCACCCCAGGATGCCGAGCCCAAGAATGCCGACGCGCACCGCCGAAGCCGCCCATTGCTGCTTCGGCGACCAGATTCGCTCGCGCTGGCAAGCGTCGTAATAGCGCTGGCGCCGGTGATGCATCAGCACATGCATGACCACATATTCGGTCATGCGGCCGGTGAGATCATCGAGGGCGACGCGCACGAGCGGCAGGTCCGGCAATGTCCTGTCGGCGATCACGGCGTCCACGCCTGCGCCAAGGTTGAAGATGGCTTCAAGATTGGGAAAGGCGCGCAACGCGCTCGGCGCCGGCTTCCACACGGCGGCATAGCGCACGAGCGCGGGATCAATCGCTTCGTCCGGCCACAGGACAACCGGCCGGTCAGAGCAAAGCTTGCTGAAATGCTCGCGCCAGCGCGCCGGTGCCCAGTTTTCAGTGCCACCCGAAATCAACAAGGCAAGTGCGCCTTTGGCCATTGTCTCGGCTGCGCCCTGTGCTACTGCGCCACGACGCCGCTCGGGGCGGTCTCGAGCTTGAATGCGGCCGCGAACAAGGCGCGCGTGTAGTCCGTCTTCGGATTGTTGAAGACCGTTTGCGCCGGACCCTCCTCCACCACCTTGCCGTTGCGCATGACGATAAGACGGCTGGCCAGCGCGGCCACCACCTTCAGGTCGTGGGAGATGAAGAGGTAGGTGAGATTGCGCCGCTTCTGCAGATCGCGCAGCAGGTCCACAATTTGCGACTGGATCAGCATGTCGAGGGCCGAGGTTGGCTCGTCGAGCACCACGAAGGTCGGCTCAAGCACGATGGCGCGCGCCACGGCGATGCGCTGGCGCTGGCCGCCGGAAAATTCGTGCGGATAGCGAAACCGCGTGGCCGGATCGAGTCCGACATCGACAAGCGCTTGAACAACACGTTGCTCGCGTTCCGCAGCACTCAGTTGCGGCTGATGCACCCAAAGACCTTCTTCAATGACATCGGAAATCGACATACGTGGCGACAGCGCCCCGTAAGGATCCTGAAAGACGATCTGCATGTCGCGCCGGTACGGCCGCATCTCCTTGAAATTGCGGCCTTGCAATTGGTTGCCCATGAACAGGATCGGCCCATCGGATGAAATGAGCCGCAGGATGGCGAGCCCGAGCGTCGTCTTGCCCGAACCGGATTCGCCGACGACGCCAAGAGTTTCGCCCTTGCGCAGATCGACGGAGACACCGTCGACTGCCTTGATGTGCCCGACCGTCTTGCGCATGACGCCGCGCTTGATCGGAAACCAGACCTTGAGATTGTCTGTCTTGATCACGACGGGAGCGCCCGGCTGTAACGGCGCTGGATCGGGCTTCGGCTCGGCAGCGAGCAGGGCGCGCGTATACGAATGCTCCGGTGCGGCATAGACCCGCTCGACCGACCCCTGTTCGACGACCTTGCCCTTGCTCATCACACAAACGCGGTCAGCAATTTTGCGCACGATACCGAGGTCATGGGTGATAAATAGCATTGCCATGCCGAGACGGGTCTGAATGTCTTTGAGCAATTTCAGGATTTGCGCCTGAACCGTAACATCGAGCGCTGTCGTCGGCTCATCGGCAATGAGAAGATCGGGTTCGTTGGCAAGCGCCATCGCGATCATCACGCGTTGGCGCTGCCCGCCGGAAAGCTGGTGCGGATAGCTTTCCAGCCGGCCCTGCGGATCGGGAATGCCAACCTGGGTCAGCACTTCGATGGTCCGCTTTCGCGCCGCTTCGCCCGTGATGCCCCGATGCAGCAGCAGGATTTCCCCGATCTGCTTCTCGATCGTGTGCAGCGGGTTGAGCGAGGTCATCGGC
>CAZSAW010000177.1:0-12909 GCA_964604745.1 uncultured Hyphomicrobiales bacterium | reverse complement strand
GATGCCGACAAAGACGTTCACGAACGACGCCTCGCGCATCAGCTTCAGAATGTCGTGCTGCTTGGCGAGATTGAGCGTCGCCTCGCACGCGAACGTCACCGGATAGCCGTTGCGCTTTTGCCACTCGATGATATGCGGCAGGATGTCTTTCGCCGCCTTGCGGTTGCCGATGAAATTGTCATCGACGAAGTAGATCGTGTGCGGATGCGTCGGCTGGGCGAGAATGGCATCGAGCTCGGCAATCAATTGCTCCGGTGTCTTCAGCCGCGGCTGGCGGCCATAGAGCGCCGGGATATCGCAGAACTCGCAGCGATAGGGACAGCCGCTGGAAAATTGCAGGCTGCCGATCAGATATTGCCCGACCGGGATGCGCTCATAGGCGGGAATGGGAAAATCGCTGAGCGGCAGACGCTCCTTTGTCTCAAAACGGATCTGCTCGCCGGGCATGTCGACCGTCTCGTCGAGATGGGCGATCAGCGCATCGGTGGCGTCGCCGATTTCACCGATATGCAGGTATTCGATCTCCGGATACATCTCCGGCGCACCGGAGACGGACGGACCACCGAGCACCGTCGGCTTGCCCGCCTCGCGGGCGCGGCGGTGAATGTCGCGGATCTGCGGCGCCTGCACATGCATGCCGCTCGCCATGACAACGTCGGCCCACGCGAAATCCTCCGGCTTCGCGCGGTCCAGATTCTCGTCAATGAAGCGGATGTCCCAAGCCTCCGGCAGATAGGACGCGATGACGAGCAAACCCTGCGGCGGCATGAAGGCCCGCACGCGATAGAGCAGCGGGAAGGCATGGGCGAAAGTACCGAAGGCCGGGGTATAGGCCGGAAACACGCACAAAATGTTGCGCCGACGGCGCACTGGGATGGAAGAGCGCAATCTCGTTCTCCGCAATCACCGGCCTTAAAGGGGGAATCCAGTATGGAATAGATGTGGCCAGAATAGGTTCCAAGCACTTTAACGACTTGATGAATTTGGGCTTGCCTGAATATTGGGCCGCGATTGCCACGCGCTAAATCATCCCTATATTGCGGGCCAATTGCGTCGCGGGCCAGGCTCGGATCAGCCGGGTGGCCCGCTTCGTGCTTTTCGGACCCATCATGAACCTTCGCAACGTCGCCATCATCGCCCACGTCGACCACGGCAAGACCACGCTCGTCGACCGCCTGCTGCAGCAATCCGGGTCGTTCCGGGAAAACCAGCGCGTCGCCGAACGCGCCATGGATTCCAACGACCTCGAACGCGAGCGCGGCATCACCATCCTGGCCAAGGTCACTTCGATCGTCTGGCAGGACACGCGGATCAACATCGTCGACACGCCGGGCCACGCCGATTTCGGCGGCGAGGTCGAGCGCATTCTCAACATGGTGGATGGCGCGATCGTGCTCGTCGATGCGGCAGAAGGTCCGCTGCCGCAGACCAAGTTCGTCGTCACCAAGGCGCTGAAGATGGGGCTCAAGCCCATCGTCGCGATCAACAAGGTCGACCGTGCCGACGCGCGCCCGAGCCAGGTCGTCAATGAAGTATTCGATCTCTTCGCCGCGCTCGATGCGAGCGAGGAGCAGCTCGATTTCCCGATCCTCTACGGCTCGGCCAAGGAAGGCTGGATGGCGGAGAGCGCGGAGGGACCGAAGGACGCCGGCATGCAGCCGCTCTTCGATCTCATCCTGCGGCACGTCGCCCCGCCGCAGATCGAGGACGGGCCGTTCCGCATGCTCGGCACGATCCTCGAGGCCAATCCCTATCTTGGCCGCGTCGTCACCGGCCGCATCACGTCAGGCGCGATGAAGCCGAACCAGATGGCGAAGGTGCTCGATCGCGACGGCAAACTGATCGAGGAAGGACGCATCTCGAAAGTGCTCGCCTTCCGCGGGCTCGACCGTGTGCCGGTGGAGGAAGCCGAGGCCGGCGACATCGTGGCCATCGCCGGGCTGCCGGAAGCGACGGTGTCGCACACGATCTGCGCGCCGGAAGTGGAAACGCCGCTGCCGGCCCAGCCGATCGATCCGCCGACGCTCGCCATGACGTTCCGCGTCAACGATTCCCCGCTCGCCGGCACCGAAGGCGACAAGGTGACGAGCCGCATGATCCGCGACCGCCTCCTGCGTGAAGCCGAGGGCAATGTGGCGCTGCGCGTCACCGAATCGACCGAGAAGGATTCGATGGAGGTCGCCGGCCGCGGCGAATTGCAGCTCGGCATTCTGATCGAGACGATGCGGCGCGAAGGCTTCGAATTATCGGTGTCGCGGCCGAAGGTCCTCTTCAAGCGCGACGAGAGCGGCGCGATGCTCGAGCCGATCGAGGAAGTCGTCATCGACATCGACGAGCAGCATTCCGGTATCGTTGTGCAGAAGATGGCCGAGCGCAAAGCCGAGATGATCGAGATGAAGCCGTCCGGCGGCGGGCGGTTGCGGCTTGTCTTTCTTGCGCCGACGCGCGGGCTGATCGGCTATCAGGGCGAGTTGCTCACCGACAGCCGCGGCACGGCGATCATGAACCGCCTGTTCCACAACTACGCCCCATTCAAGGGCGAGGTCGCCGGCCGGCGCAACGGCGTGCTCATTTCCACCGATGCCGGCGAGGCCGTCGCCTACGCGCTGTGGAATCTCGAAGACCGCGGACCGATGATGATCGAGCCGGGCTGGAAGGTCTATCAGGGCATGATCGTCGGCGAGCACACGCGTGACAACGATCTCGAAGTCAACGTGCTCAAGGGCAAGAAGCTCACCAATATCCGCACGACCTCGAAGGACGAGGCGGTGCGGCTGACGCCGCCGATCCGGATGACGCTGGAAAAGGCGCTTGCCTATATCCAGGACGACGAGCTTGTCGAGGTGACGCCGAAATCCATCCGGCTGCGCAAGAAGCTGCTCGATCCGAACGACCGCAAGCGCGAGGAACGCCGGCGCGAAGCCGAAGTGGCGTAAGCCACGCGTATTGCGGCCACGGCCCTCATGTGACGACGGACGTGACCCGTCGCTTGGCCCGTTGACGCGCCCTTCGCTCGGTTCGTCGATGGATGCCCGGGTCAAGCCCGGGCAGGACGCTTGTTGCTGTCCGGACTACGGTACTTCGTCATTGCCGGGCTCGACCCGGCAATCCATCATCATGCATGAGCTATTGGGTCTATCTGCTCGCAAGCGCGCCGGGCGGCACACTCTATGTGGGCGTCACCAACAACCTTATTCGGCGCGTGTTCGAGCATCGTGAAGGCGCGGTTGACGGCTTTACCAGGAAATATGCGGTAAGCCGTCTTGTCTACTACGAATGCCACGACGCACCGGCTGCCGCCATTCAGCGCGAAAAGAATATCAAGCACTGGTCGCGCGAATGGAAAATCGACCTGATCGTTTCGATGAATCCTGATTGGCGCGACCTCTACGACGAGATCGTTCGTTGATGGATTGCCGGGTCAAGCCCGGCAATGACATCCGGTGAAGGTCGGGCATGATGCAAGGTCATTTCAGCTTGCGCAGGAATTCCTCGACAAGGGGACCCCACACCGCAATGCCGTCGCGCGACGCGAGCAGCAGATGGCCTTCGCGTCCGAACGCGGGCAGCAGCCGGTAATCCATGTTGCCGCCGGCGATGCGGTAGGCGTCGGCGATCCGTTTCGACAATTGCGGTGCGAAGAATGAGTCGTTCTCCGTATAGAGCGACAGCACCGGAACACGCGCGCTCGATCCGAAGAAATGCGCGACCTCGATCAGCCGGTCGGGAAAGCAATTGTTGTCCGGCCGTCCGTTGACGTGGCCGCCCCGCCCGCCGGCGAAATTGATCACGGCCTTGAGGTAACGCGGATTGCGGCTCGCGAGTGCAAGCGCGCCCCAGCCGCCGGCGGATTGCCCGACCACAACGACTCCGTCGCGTTTGATGAACGGCTGCGCGGTCAGAAATTCCGTCGCGCCGGCGATGCTGCCGGCGGTATTCAGACCGGAGCGGCGATAATCGACGTCGGCGCAGCGGCCGCTCGCACTGTTGCCTTCGAGGTAAGGCCCGCCTGTCGCGCCGTGCCCCGGCCGCAGGGGAATCGCGACGGCATAGCCGCGTTGCACGAACCATTCCGCCGCTGCGCTATACGTCGCCGGCGTGTAGGTCGCGCGCTGCGCAGCGTCACCGCTTGAGCCGTGATTGATGACAGCGAGCGGAAATGGCCCCGGCCCCGCCGGCCGATAGAGAACCGCGCGCATCGGCAACCGCCGATCGAGCGAGGGCACGAGCCAGTCCTGCCGGCGCAACGTGCCGTCTTCCGGGCCCTGCGCGCCGTAGGTTTGCGCAGCACGCGGCCCCGCGCCGGAGCAAATCAGAATCGTTGCAAGAAGCGCGCGCGTGCTGAAGCGCCGCGTCATATACGACTTTCGATTCATGATCGGCTCCGCATCGCACATTCTGCGTCTGCCGGTCGCCCCGGACCAAGATGTCGCGCCACCTGTGCAAAAATCCCACACCATTAACCGATCGTTAAAGCTGGGGCTTGATGGCCGACTCGACCCTTGCTCATATGCCACCGATGAGCACGGTCCTGATAGAGATTCGGCGCGCGAAGGCGGGGGACGCCAAGGCCGTCGCCGAGACGCACGACGAAGCCTGGCGGGCCGCCTATCAGGGTATCATCCCCGGTACTGAGCTGGAGAAGCTCATCAACCGGCGGGGCCCGGACTGGTGGGATTCGGCGATTCGCAAAGGCAGCCGCATCGCGCTGATGCAGTTCGGCGACCACATCGCGGGCTATGCCAATTACGGCCGCAACCGCGCGCGCAGCTTGTTCTATGACGGCGAAATCTATGAGATTTATCTGCGCCCGGAATTTCAGGGGCTCGGATTCGGCCGCCGCCTGTTCTCCTCCGCGCGCCGCGATCTGGCGCAGAGCGGATTGAAGAGCCTCGTGATCTGGGCGCTGTCCGACAATGAGCCGGCGGTCGAGTTCTACCGCGCGCTCGGCGGCCGCGCCGTCGCCCGCTCTTCGGAGCGATTCGGCACCCGCGTGCTCGACAAGGTTGCCTTCGCCTGGCCGGCGTAAGGCCGCATCCAATCGGGAGTGGCTGTCGTCGCCGGGCCTTGTCCCGGCGATTTCATTTCGGAAAGGCGTTGCATTCCCGCCGGCGCGGCCGGGCAAAACCGGCCACGACGAGCCTAGATATCCGGCGCCGCGACACCGGCGATGGCACATGCCGCGCGCAAGGTATTGAGCAGCACGCACGCGATCGTCATCGGCCCCACGCCGCCGGGCACCGGCGTAATCGCTCCGGCCACCTTCGCCGCTTCGGCGAACGCAACATCCCCCGCAAGTTTCGTCTTGCCGCCCGATCCCGGCACACGATTGATGCCGACATCGATCACGGTCGCGCCGGGCCTGATCCAGTCGCCGCGAATCATTTCAGGCCGGCCGATCGCGGCGACGAGCAGATCGGCGCGGCGGCAGACGTCGGGCAGATTGCGCGTCTTTGAATGCGCGATGGTAACGGTCGCATTCTCGGCCAGCAGCAATTGCGCCAGCGGCTTGCCGACGATGTTGGAGCGGCCAACGACCACCGCGTCCAGGCCGGCGAGCGAGGCATGAACCGTCTTCGCCAGCCGCACGCAGCCGAGCGGCGTACAGGGCACGAGAGCCGGCAAGCCCGTGGCGAGCTTGCCGGCATTGAGCGGATGAAAACCATCAACATCCTTGCGCGGGTCGATCGCGTTCAGCACGGCCTGCGCATCGATATGCTTCGGCAGCGGCAATTGCACGAGAATGCCGTGCACGTTCGGATCGGCGTTGAGGCGTGATACCAGCGCCATCAACTCGCCTTGCGTGACGCTCGCGGACAGCTTGTGATCGAAAGACCGCATGCCGGCATCGGTGACAGCCTTCGATTTCGTGCGGACATAGACTTCGCTGGCGGGATCGTTGCCCGCGAGCACGACCGCGAGACCGGGCACGAAGCCGTGCGCGCGTGCAAGCTCCGCCGCCGCCTGACCGATCGACGCGCGCAACGCAAGCGCGATGGCCTTGCCGTCGATGATGGTTGCGCTCATGGCCGATCCACGATTCCTTCCAGCGTGCGCGCCAGCGCGGCCGCGTCGCCGCCGATCATGACACGCTTGATGCGCGCCGTCGCACCGGCCACGACGCTGACCTCACGGCGCGGCACGCCGAGCGTCTTTGCCAGCAGGGCGACGAGCGCGGCATTGGCTTCACCCTCGCTCGGCGCCGCGCGCACCCGCGCCTTGAGAACCGTGCGACCATCCGCCATCACCTCGATGCCGTCGATGGCGTCACGCCCGCCTTTCGGCGTGAGGCGAACGGACAGCATGAGGCCATCGCCCGTCGCGCTCCACGGCCGGGCGGTCATGCGCGCGCAATCAGAACACGTTCGGGTAGATGTAGCGGACGATGATGTTTTCGATCAGGAAGATGATCAGGATCAGGATCACCGGCGAGATGTCGATACCGCCGAGATTGGGCAGCACCGAACGGATCGGCCGCAGCAGCGGCTCGGTGACGCGATAGAGGAAGTCCCAAATCATCGCCACGATCTGGTTGCGCGAATTGACGACGTTGAAGGCGATCAGCCACGACAGGATCGCCGCGGCGATCAGCAGCCAGACGTAGATTTGCAGGATCAGCAGGATGACGTCGAGAAGGGCGCGCATGGGGTCTATTCGCTTCGATCCGGTGACGGCGGCATGTGTAACGGTTCGCCGCGGGCCGAACAAGCGCAAGCGGATAGCGCGCCGGGCGCTTATTCTTGACAGGCAAATTGCCGCTGCCTAAATGGCCGCACTCGCGCGATTTTGGCCCGGCTTGGGGCCAATTCCGTCGCCGGGGCCGTAGCTCAGCTGGGAGAGCGCCTCGTTCGCAATGAGGAGGTCGGGAGTTCGATCCTCCCCGGCTCCACCAACCTCCGCGCCCCGGCGCCATGGCTGGTAGAACGCACCTGAAGGTTGCCCGCCGGGCCGTTGGCGCAGGCGGGTTTTGTTTATGGAAGTTTCGGCGCACGCGCCATGAGCGGCATTGAAGGCGCACCGGTCCGCATCAGCCGCCACCCTCCGTTCCTCCTTTACTGGCTGGCCCGCGTCTGCGGTTCCGGCGCCCTGCAGATGCAAGCCGTCGCCGTCGGCTGGCAGATCTACGATCTCACCGGTAACGCACTCGACCTCGGACTGGTCGGCCTCTCGCAATTCTTTCCGGCCGTCCTGTTCGTGCTGGTGACGGGCCACGTGGCGGATCGCTACGACCGGCGCATCGTTCTCTGCGTCTGCCAGATCGTGGAAGGATTATGCGCCGCGACGCTCGCGTTCGGCACCTGGAAAGGTATCCTGACGCGCGAATGGATTTTTGCGCTCGTCTTCGTGCTCGGAAGCGCGCGCGCCTTCGAAATGCCGACGCTGCAATCTCTTCTGCCCGCGCTTGTGCCGGCGCAGCTTTTGCCGCGCGCCGTCGCCAGTGCCGCATCGGCGAACCAGACGGCGAACATCGCCGGCCCTGCGCTCGGCGGCCTTCTCTACGCGCTCGGCCCCGTCACCGCCTATTCGGTCTGCGCGATCCTGTTTTTCTCTGCCAGTCTCTCGATCGCATCGATCCGCATTGCGCGCACGCCGCCCAAGCGCGAGCCCGTCTCTGTCGCCATGCTGTTCGCCGGCATGACCTTCATCCGCAAGAATCCGGTCATTCTCGGCGCCATCTCGCTCGACATGTTCGCGGTGCTGCTCGGCGGCGCGACCGCATTGCTGCCGATCTTCGCGCGCGACGTGTTCGAAGTCGGTCCGTGGGGGCTCGGCTTTCTGCGCGCGGCGCCCGGCGTCGGCGCGCTGATGATGGCCATCGTCCTTGCACACTGGCCGCCGCGCCGTCACGTCGGGCAGAAGATGTTTGCCGCGGTGGCAACTTTCGGCGTGGCGACGATCGTCTTCGCGCTGTCGCGATCCTTCATTCTGTCGTTTGCCGCACTGATGGTGCTCGGCCTTTCCGACATGGTCAGCGTCGTCGTGCGGCAGACGCTCGTGCAGCTTTTCACGCCCGACCAGATGCGCGGCCGCGTCAACGCGGTGAATTCGCTCTTCATCGGCACGTCAAACCAGCTCGGCGAATTCGAATCCGGCGCCGTCGCCGCGCTTGTCGGCGCGGTCGGCTCGGCGGTCATCGGCGGGCTGGGAACGCTGCTCGTGGTCGCGCTGTGGCTGAAGCTTTTCCCGGATCTGCGCCGGATCGACAGCTTTGATACGCGCGTCGCGAAGCTAGGCTGACTGCGCCACGGCGCGCGGGGCCGGCGCGAGCCAGCGGTCGAGGAAATGCGAAAGCCAGGATTGCATGCCGTAATCATGCACCCAGCGGTCTTCGAAATGCGCGATCCGCTGCTTGGCGTTCGGCAGTTCCATGCGGTGCGCGCCGCGGATGGTCCAGCGGCACATCATGGCGTGCGTCACTTCCGGGTGGAACTGGATGCCGTAGGCATGCTCGCCCTGCCGGAACGCCTGGCAGGGAAAGGTGTCACCCTCGGCGAGCAGCGTGGTGCCCGGCGGCTGACTGAATCCCTCGCGATGCCACTGATAGACGTGATCGGGCCACATGTCGCAGACGGCGAGCCCTTCCGGCGTCGGGCGGATCGGGTAATAGCCGACCTCGACATGGCCGTGCTGATGGAAGTCCACCGTGCCGCCGAGATGCCGCGCCAGCATCTGCGCGCCGAGGCAGATGCCGAGAAAAGGCTTGTTTTCCTTGAGCGGCACGCCGATCCAGTCGATCTCGCGTGTGATGAAATCGTCCGTATCATTGGCGCTTTGCGGACCGCCAAAGATCACGGCGCCCGAATGCCCTTCCATCGTCTCCGGCAGCGGATCGCCGAAGCGGGGCCGGCGGATGTCGAGGGGAAAGCCGCGCCGCTGCAGGGCATGACCGACGCGCCCAGGAATCGAATGCTCCTGGTGCAGAACGATCAAGACGGGGGCGTTCATCGGCGGGTATGAGGGGTTGCGAATAACGCTTTATTCGTAAGCCTTTGGCCGGCGATTTCAAGAGACTGCGCTGCGCAGCCGCTATGCAGCATGGGCACGAATCCGCCCAGCAAGCGGGCAATTCACTCCTGCTCGGTTGCGCCCTGCCGCTCCGCCACAGACTGACGCAATTCGATGCGCTCGCGCGAGGAAATGCCGAGCAGATCGGCGGCGCGCCAGATCACGTTGTCCTCGAACTCTGTGCGGCGGCCGTCGGCATAGACGATCTGCCACATCATCTCGACGATGCGCTTGCGGCCGTCCTCGTTGAGGGAGCGGTTGAGCAGGCGCGTGAAGTGATAGAGATCGACCGCTTCGCGGTCGGCCTGTGTCGCCGCGGCGATCAATTCGTCGGTCTGCGCGTCATCGAGTTCGAAGCGATCCTGCAGCAGCGCCCGCAGCGTCTCGTTTTCGGCGTCTGATGCGCTGCCGTCGATTGTCATCACGTGAATGAGCAAGGCGGCAGCGGCGAGCCGGTAATCGGTCTCGTCAAAATGATGCGGCTGTTTCGCGCCTTCGCTGAAGTCCGCGAGAAAGCCTTTCAGGGCATCGAGCATCAATCGCACCTTCGCGCGCAAACGGGAGCCACCAACATAAAGGCCGTCACGCGGCGCGGCGCAACGGCCCTTAACGATTTGTAATCTCGCGACGCGTCTCACTGAATGTCCTTGCGCTTGGCGAAGCTTTCGTCGAGCAGGTCGAGGTTGTTCTTGATGTACGGGTTGCCGGGATCTTTCGCCTGCGCCGCCATCAGCGTCTGCCGCGCGCGCCGGCGGTCGCCGCGCAGCATGTAGGAATAGCCCTGGTTGTTGAGGATTTCCGGCGTCGGTCCGGCGAGAGCGATGGCCTGACGATAGGCGCGGTCGGCGAGATCGAAGCGCTTGAGCTTGTCGTAGCAGGCGGCAAGCCCGACCCAGGATTCGAGATTTTTCGGCTGGCGCTCGACCGACCGGCGGAAATGCTGTTCGGCCAAGCCGAACTGGTTTTCGCGGTAATAGCGCTTGCCGAGATTGAGATCGTCGCTCGGGTTTTCGCCGGTGAGCCCGGTCGAGGCCGGCGAGCGGCTGTCGATCACGGTCGCCTCGGGCGGAGCGTCGATCGAGCCCGTGGCTTCGGCGGTGGCGCTGTCGGTCGATTTCGGCCCCGCGGCCCATGGCCAAGGCACGCCCGTGGTCTCGCAACCCGCGAGCCAGGACGTGGACGCCGCAAGAAGAAGAACTCGAACAACGCTACGCATCATACGCTCCGGCGGCGGCGCGGCGCTTCAGGACCGAAGCGGCACGCGACGTCCACCTGACGGGCCGGCAGACGCTGCAACGCTAGGCGATGATGGTTAAGAAAGTCTGGTGAGTTCCGTTTTCCGCGGCAACTCAGTACGTGCCGGTCATCAATCGCACCGCGACCGGTAACAGGATGACGACGAACAGCACGGGAAAGATGAAGATCATCATCGGCACCGACAGCTTGGCCGGCAGCGCGTAGGCCTTTTCCTCCGCGCGCGAGAGCCGCTTGTGCCGCATGTCGTCGGAATAGACGCGCAGCGCGTCGGTGATGCTCGATCCGAGTTCGGTCGATTGCTGGATGAGCGTTGCGAACGAGCGCGCTTCCTCCAGCGCCAGCCGGTCGGCGAGATGGTCGAGCGCCTCGATCATCGTGCGGCCGGCACGGATTTCGAGATTGGCGACATGGATGTTGTAGGCAAGCGACGGATAGCTGTCGACGAGTTCGCGCCCGACGCGATCGAGCGAGGCCTCCATGCTCAGGCCGGCATCGGCGCACACGACCAGCAGATCCATGAAATCGGGGAAGCCGGAGCGATGCTCGGTTTTCCGCTGCTTGATGCGGCGGTCGATATAGAGGCTCGGCGCCAGATAGCCGGCGACCCCGGCAACACCGATGACGAGCCAGTACGATGAGCTTCCCTGCGGGAACGGCGAGAACAGGAACGCCACCGCTGCAAGCCCGAGCGCAAGCCCGGTGCGGCCCAGGAAGAAATAGGCGACGGCCCGCGGCTCATGAAATCCGGCCAGCACCAGGCGGCGGCGCAGGACTTTCATGTCCTTGGTATCGGCGGCGGAATAATGCTGCGCCGTGTAGTCGACGAGACGGCGCGCCGCCTTGAAGCCGGAATTGCGATAGTCTCCGGGCTCGGCGGCGATCACCGATGCGCGTCGTTTCACCGCGCCATGCACGCGCATCCACGCCATGATGGCGAAGGCAAGCGTCGTGCTCGCGAGGAATACGAGCAGCGTCAGCATCGTCGAAGAGGCGTCGCCGAACAGCGAGAATGTCGTTGTCGTATCCATGGATCAGATCTTGAAGTTGACCATGCGATACATGATGAAATTGCCGATCGCCATGTAGGTGACGGCGGTCGCGAGCGCGATCTTGGTGATCTCGAAATGCCAGACGGCGCGGTAGAAATCCGGCGCCACGATCTGGATCATCGCGAAAATGCCGATCGGCAGCGACGACAGGATCAGCGCGGATGCGCGTCCTTCCGCCGCGAGCGCCCTGATCTTGCGCCGCATCTTGAAGCGCTGGCGAATGACCGAGGACAGATTTTCCAGAATCTCGCCGAGATTGCCGCCGGTCGAGCCCTGAATCGCCACCGCCGTCACGAACAGCGGCAGGTCGTCCTGGCCGACGCGAAAATAGAGATTGCGCATGGCGCCTTCGAGATCGGCGCCGTAGGTGATCTCGTCGGCGACGATGCCGAATTCAGAACCGACCGGGTCGGGCAATTCGCGTCCGACCATGGTCACAGCGACCGGAACGGGATGGCCGGCGCGCAGCGAGCGCACGATGATGTCGATGGCGTCGGGGAATTGCGCGCCGAATTTCTTTTGTCGCCGGCCGCGCAGCATCTTCAGCACCAGAAGCGGCATCACGGTCAGGCAGAACAGGCCGGCCACGGCCGAATAGAAGACATCGCCGACGGAAATCATCATCGCGCCGGTCGCCGTGGCAGCGCCGATCACGACAACGATGAGGAGCCGCGTCAATCCCATGGTGACGCCGGACTGCATGATCAGCCGGTTGAGCGATTCGAGCGGCAGGCGGAAATTGCCGCCGCTGGTCAGGCCGCGCTCGCGCCGCAGCTTCACCAGCACGCCCTCGCGGTCCGGCTGGTCGTTGAGCAATTGCAGGCGGCGATTGATGCGGTGGCGGTACGTCGCGCCGGAGAAGAACAGAAGATACATGCCTTCCGCGAACAGCACGGCAGATGCCGCAGCGAAGAAGTAGAAGACGTGAATCTGTTCGATCTGGAAATTCATGGCGGCTAGAGCGGCTGGCTCGGATCGAAATAGCTGCCGGGAATCTTGATGCCCTTGGCTAGCAGATCGGAGAGAAAGCGCGGCCGCACACCGGTCGCCTGGAAATGTCCGTGCACGGTGCCGTCCTCGGCGGTCGAGGTGCGCACAAATTTGAAGATTTCCTGCATCTGCACGATCTCGCCCTCGAGACCGGTGATCTCGGCGATCGAGGTGACGCGGCGCTTGCCGTCGGACAGGCGCTGCAATTGCACGATCATGCGGATGGCGGCGGCGATCTGGCCGCGGATGGAGCCGACCGTCATCGGCAGGCCGGCCATGCCGATCAATTGTTCGAGGCGCGAAATCGCCTCGCGCGGATTGTTGGCGTGGATGGTCGCCATCGAGCCTTCGTGGCCGGTATTCATCGCCTGCAGCATGTCGAAGGCTTCCTCGCCGCGGCACTCGCCGAGGATGATGCGTTCGGGCCGCATGCGCAGCGCGTTCTTGACAAGCTCGCGCTGGCGGATTTCGCCGTTGCCCTCGATGTTCGGCGGCCGCGTTTCCATGCGCGCCACATGCGGCTGCTGCAATTGCAGTTCGGCCGCGTCCTCGATGGTAATGAGGCGTTCCTTTTCCGAGATGAAGGCGGACAGCGCGTTCAGCATCG
>CAZSAW010000176.1:0-13629 GCA_964604745.1 uncultured Hyphomicrobiales bacterium | reverse complement strand
AATGGCGCTGAACACAACATGCGCGGTCATGGCGATCGGCAAGCCCGCCAGCGGCTGAAAGGCGGCGAAATCGGACGCTTCGAGCATGGCCCGATCGGCATCTACCACCGGGAGTTCCAGATGGCTGTCCGCTCTCGCGCGGCCGTGGCCGGGAATGTGCTTCAGCACTGGCAATACGCCACCGTATAGAAGGCCGTTTGCCGCCGCCTGGGCCAGCGCCGCGACCTGGCGCGGTTCCGTTCCGTAGGCGCGGTCGCCGATGATCGGATCGGAACCGGAAATGGGTACGTCGGCAACCGGAAGACAATCGACGTCGATGCCGAGCCGGGCGAGATCGGCAGCGATAAGCCGGGCGCCAAGCGTTGTCGCGTGCAAACCGAGCGCTCGGTCCTGCTGATAGATCGCGCCGAAGACCGCGGCCGGCGGATAGGCCGGCCAGTGCGGCGGCCCGAGCCGCTGCACGCGGCCGCCTTCCTGATCGATCAGCACGGGAGCAGCGCGCCCGACCACCGAGCGCATATCGTCGACCAACGCCCTCACCTGCTCCGGCGTCTGCGCATTGCGCTTGAACAGGATGAATCCGAACGGCTGCGCATCGCCAATGAAAGCGCGCTCGTTCAAGTCGAGCTGCGTTCCTGCAACGCCGATGATGAAAGCGCGGGCCGTCATGGGCGGATTAGGTCGCACCCCGCCGCAGGGTCAAGCGCCGGAGCGGCTAATTCCTCTGGACAACGCATTCGCCGCCGGCCGCTTTCAGGCTCGAGCAGAACTCGGTTGCCTGACCGATGCTGGCGAAAGGCCCAACCTGCGCGCGAAAGAACACGCCCTTGTCGCCGAGATCGGCGCGGCGGATGACCGGCTGATGGTCGCCGAAGACGTCCGGATATTTCGCGCGCAAGGCGCGAAAGGCTGCTTGCGCGTCCGCCTCGCTGCGCTGCGAGGATACCTGCACGAATGAACCGCCTTCGGTCGCGGGTGCCGCAGCCGGTGCAGACGCGGTCCGCATCGTCGTGGACCGCGGCGCAATCGGTGCAGGCCCCGATCCGGGGGGCGCGAGCGACAGCGGCGCGGTGGATGACGGGGCGGCCGCGAGCGAGCGGGTCGCAGCGTTGCGCATCGGCGCCGGCGCGGGTTCGACCGGCTCGGCGGATGCCACGCGCGCGGGCTGCGGCGAGGCAGCGGCCGCGGAATTCGGACGCGCCGGCGCGGGAGCGGCGCCGGGCTGATCCGGACGGATGGTGACAGTGCGCACGCGTTTGGGTTCGGGAACCGGTGTAGCAGCGGGCCCCGGCGCGGGAGGCACCGCAGCAATCGGGGCGGCAGGCGCCATCGCCGGCGCCGCGGCGACCGGAGGCATGGCAGGTGCAGGACCTGCTGGAGGCATCGTCGCAGGCATTCCAGGAGGCGGCGGAACGGGACCAGCGGCGGCATTCGGCATGGCAGGAACGGGCCGCGGCGCCGCTCTCGCGACATCCTTCACATCGACCGGCGCTTCCTGCCTCGCGACGACGCGCTCGGCCTGACTGCGATCGCCGACCCGATCGTAAATCTGCTTCGATTGTTCGTTCGGCGTCGCCGCGGGAACGATCTTCGCGGGCGCCGTGTCAGCCTTGATCACCGGCGGCGGCGTGACGTTCGGACCGCTGAAAATCGCGCGATAGCCGAATGCGCCGGCTGTACCGATCAGCGCGAGCGCAATCACAACCAGCGCGGTCGTGAATCCCCCGCGGCGGCGTGGCCGTACTTCTTCCTGATAGGGCTCTGCCTCACCGACGTAATAAGGATCGGCGTCGTAGCTGCCTGCCGGCGGATAGCCCTGTGCGTCGTAGGCGGCGTGATCCTGCGCGGGATAAGCAGCATGGAATGGCGCGCTTTCGGCCGGGTAGGTTTCGCCGTAGCGCTGCGCATCATAGCGCGGATCACCGGCGTAAGGCTGCTGTGGGGGCGCGGCCTCGTGAGCGTGCGGTTGCGCGACGCTCCAATCATCTGGGGCCGCAGCGCGATGCGGGTACGCGCGCTGAGCCGAAGGATCGGGGCGCGAGAGATCGGAAAACGGATCATTCTGCCCGATCAGCCGCGCCAGCTCGGCAAGCGGATCACCCTGTCCCGGACCTGACGCGGATGGCCGTGATATCCGAGGCGGCTCCGCACCGCGATAAGGTCGATTGTTCTGATCCGCCATGGCCCTTATTGCGACCTGTCTAAGCTCGGGTTGGAATACTTGCGCGGTTTTCGTCGGCAGCTCGCGGGAGACGGAACGGCACGCGGCAATCAGCGCATCTCTTCGGGCGCCCCGACGCCCAGAAGTGCAAGGCCGCAGGCCAACACGGTGACGACGCCCTGAACCAAGGCCAGACGCGCGAGAGTCACTTCTCGATCATTCTGTATAATGAAGCGTAAATGAGGCAAGTCCTTTCCCCGCGTCCATTGGGTGTGAAATTCGCTTGCCAAATCATACAGATAAAAGGCGATTCGGTGGGGCTCATGAACGCCGGCGGCGGCTTCGACCAGCCCGGGATAAATGGCGATCTTCCGCATCAAGGCGAGCTCGGCTGCATCCGTCAGCGGCTCCAGCGGTACTGACGTGAGCAGATTCACCCGCTCCGCGGCATCGACCGGCAGATCGGGAAAGGCCTCGCGCGCCATGCGGAAGATCGAATGTCCGCGTGCGTGCCCATACTGGACGTAGAAGACCGGATTGTCGCGCGATTGCTCGATCACCTTGGCGAGATCGAAGTCGAGCACGGCGTCGTTCTTGCGAAACAGCATCATGAAGCGGACGGCGTCGCGCCCGACTTCGTCGACCACCTCGCGCAGCGTCACGAATTCGCCTGCGCGCTTCGACATCTTCACCGGCTCGCCCCCGCGCAGGAGCTTCACGAGCTGCACGATCTTGACGTCGAGATCGGCCGCACCGCCGGTGACGGCCTTCACCGCCGCCTGCATGCGTTTGATGTACCCGCCATGGTCGGCACCCCACACATCAATCATGTGGCGGAAGCCGCGATCGAACTTCGATTTGTGATAGGCGATGTCGGAGGCGAAATAGGTGTAGCTGCCGTCCGATTTCATCAGCGGACGATCGACATCGTCACCGAAGGCGGTGGCGCGGAACAGCTCCTGCTCGCGGTCTTCCCAATCCTCGACCGGCGCGCCCTTGGGCGGCGGCAGGCGGCCTTCGTAGATATTCCCCTGCTCGCGCAAGGACTCGATCGTCGCAGCCACCTGATCGTCATCGCGCGCAACCAGCGAGCGCTCCGAGAAGAAAACATCGTGACGCACGTTGAGCGCCGCGAGATCTTCACGGATCGCATGCATCATCATCTCGATAGCCTTGGCGCGGACGAGCGGCAGCCAATGCTCCTCGGGCGTGTTCTTCAGCGATGCGCCATATTCTCCGACGAGCGCGCCGCCCACCGGTTTGAGATAGTCGCCGGGATAAAGTCCGTCGGGAATGGCGCCGATATTCTCGCCCAGCGCCTCGCGGTAACGCAGAAAGGCTGAGCGCGCGAGCACGTCGACCTGCGCGCCGGCATCGTTGATGTAATATTCGCGCGTAACGGCATAGCCCGCCGCTTGGAGAAGATTGGCGAGCGCGTCGCCAAACACGGCGCCGCGGCAATGGCCGACATGCATCGGCCCCGTTGGGTTCGCGGAAACATATTCGACGTTGACGGCTTCGCCTTGGCCCATGTGGCTGCGGCCGAAGTCGTGTCCCGCCCGGATCGCATCCCGCAGGCTGTACAGCCAGGCTTGCGGCCTGAGCGTCAGGTTGATGAAGCCGGGACCAGCGATTTCAACCTTCTCAACCAGGTCGTCACGGCGAAGTGCGTCGGCGTAGGCTTCCGCGAGCTCGCGCGGCTTCTTGCCGGCAGGCTTTGCCAGCACCATCGCGACGTTCGTGGCCATGTCGCCATGCGTCGGATCGCGTGGCGGTTCGACTACCACGCGCGAGTCGTCGATTCCCTCCGGCAGAGCGCCAGACGCGGCAAAGGCGCGGGTTGCGGCCTGGACACGGCTGAGAATGACCGCGAAAACATCGGTGACCGGCGTCGCCATGAGGGTTGCAGACCTTCGGATGAGAAGCGGGGCCGCCTAACGCAATTCGGGCGTCGAGTCAAAAAACCGGGCGTGTTCGGCAAGCGCATAGCGATCCGTCATGCCAGCGATGAAATCCCCGACGCGAAGCGCGAGGCCCGCCTCGTCGCTCGCGGCCAAGCCCTCGTGCCATTCGTCCGGCATGTCGGCCGGGTTCGCGACATAGTGCGAGAAAAGGTCGCGAACCACGCTTTCGGCATCCGTCATGATGCGCATGATGCGTTCATGCCGATACATGCGCGGATAGAGGAACGCCTTGATCGCCTTGTCCGCGTCGGCCATGACCGGTGAAAAGCCGATCACCGGCGCTGCCGCAAGACGGATGTCGTCCGACGAGCGCGGTGCAAGCGCCAGCAAGTGCCGTTCCGACTGAAAGATCACGTCCTCGATCAACCGCGTCAGCAGGCGGCGCACCAATTCGTGCACCCTCCGTGTCTTGTCGAGGTTCGGATAGCGCGATGTCATCTCGCTGACGATGTCGGCGGCAAGCGGCACAGTCGCAATATCGTCGATCCCGAACAGATCGGCACGCAGCCCGTCGTCGATATCATGAGCGTCATAGGCGATATCATCGGCAATGGCCGCGGCCTGCGCCTCACCGCCGGCATAGCTCCACAATTGCAGGTCCTGCCGTTCGGAATAGTCGCGTATCGCGCGCGGCACGCCGCGCGCCTGATAGCGCATAAGCGGCGCGCCCGATCTATCAGTGAGCGGCCCGTTATGCTTTACGAGCCCCTCCAGCATCTCCCATGACAGATTGAGTCCGTCGAACTCGGCGTAGCGTCGTTCGAGCGCGGTCACGACGCGCAGCGTCTGCGCGTTGTGGTCGAAGCCGCCGAAGGCTGCGAGGCAATGATCGAGCGCGCGCTCTCCGGCATGACCGAACGGCGGATGACCAAGGTCGTGCGCGAGCGCCAGCGCCTCGGCGAGGTCTTCATCGAGCGACAACGCGCGCGCGATGGACCGCGCGATCTGCGCGACCTCCAGCGTATGGGTGAGCCGTGTCCGGTAGTGATCGCCTTCGTGGTAGATGAAAACCTGCGTCTTGTAGCTCAGGCGCCGGAAGGCGGTGGCATGAATGATCCGGTCGCAATCGCGGCGGAACACGCTGCGTGTCGCGCTCGCCGGCTCGGGAAAAAGACGGCCGCGGCTCGCAGCAGGATCGGCGGCATAGGACGCGCGTCCGCGACCAAATCCCACCGTCATAGGCGAACCTCATCCGAATCCGTCATCACCGGCCGATGCCGCCAATAGGCCCAAATCGAGGCCTCCGACGCGAATTGACCTTCCTGGCCAGCGCACTTAACTATCGGCCATAAGGTCTGGCAATGACGCCGGAAGGCATTTCATGACCCCCAATGTGTCCGTTACCGACCGCGCGGCCCAGAGGATCGCCGCCATCCTGAAGGCCGAGCCCGCCGGTTCGCAGCTGCGCGTCAGCGTCGAGGGCGGCGGCTGTTCGGGATTTCAGTACAAGTTCGATGTCGAGCGCGAGCGCGCTGATGACGACGTGGTGATCGAGCGGCACGGGGCCACGATTCTCATCGACCCGGTGTCGCTCGGCTTCATGGCGGGCTCCGAGATCGACTTTGTCGACGACCTGATCGGCGCCTCGTTCAAGATCAACAACCCCCAGGCCAAGTCATCCTGCGGCTGCGGCACGAGCTTTTCGCTCTGAAATTGCGGTCTGCGTGTTTCGCCTGAGCGCCGGCTTACAGCGAAGTTTTCAGCGGCGGCCCTGAACCATCTTCCCAACGCGCGCCAAGGTGGCTATCGATGCGGGCGTTCGCGCCGGCACAGAACCGGCCCCGTTCAGCCCCCAATGCACGAGGAAGTCTCCATGATCTCCACCCTGCTCCTGCGTGTCAGCGTCCTGCTCGCGTTGATCGGCATGGCCGGCGGCATCGCCATGGGCATCGCGCAGAATTTCATGCTCGCGCCCGCGCATGCCCATCTCAATCTCGTTGGCTTCGTCTCGCTGTTTCTGGCCGGATTGTACTATCACGTCATGCCGCATGTGGCCGACAGCGTGCTCGCTAAGATCCACGCGACGATTGCCATCGTCGGTGCCATTCTGTTTCCGATCGGCATCGCCATCGTGCTGACGAAAGGGCCGGCCTACGAAGTCTATCCGATCTCGGGCGCGCTGATCGCTTTCGCCGGAATGTTGCTGTTTACGTACATCATCTTCCGCAACGGCCTGCGCCGCGCGGCGTAAAGCAATGCGCGGGCCAACGGCCCGCGCAAGCGATCGATCGTTTCAATATCGAGCTTCTATTCAGCGGCGACCACATGCGGCCGCTCGCCTTCGGGCACCTGTTCGAGCTGCGGCTCGAGCGAGCGCTTCAGGCGGCGGTCGATGCGGTCGAGATAGAGGTAGATCACCGGAGTGATGTAAAGCGTCAGCAATTGCGAGACGCACAGGCCGCCAACCACCGCGACGCCGAGCGGCTGACGCAATTCCGCACCGGCACCGGTGCCGAGCGCGATCGGCAACGCGCCGAAAATCGCGGCGAACGTCGTCATCATGATTGGACGAAAGCGCAGAAGCGCCGCTTCGCGAATGGCCGCCTCCGCGCTCAAGCCGACGCGCCGCCGTTCAATGGCGAAGTCGATCATCATGATGGCGTTCTTCTTGACGATGCCAACCAACATCACGATGCCGATCATGGCGATCACCGAAAGATCCATCTTGAACAGCATCAGCGTCAGGATCGCACCGATGCCTGCGGACGGCAGGCCGGAAATGATCGTGATCGGATGGATGAAGCTTTCATACAGGATGCCAAGCACGACATAGGCGGCGAAGATCGCCGCGAGGATCAGCACGCCCTGCCCTCGCAGCGAGTCCTGGAAGATCTGCGCCGTGCCCTGGAAGCCGCTGGTGACCGTCGCGGGAAGACGCTCGTCGCGCTCCACCTGCTGAATCGCCTCGACCGCCTGACCGAGAGAGAAGCCCGGCGCGAGGTTGAACGAAATCGTGACCGCCGGCTGCTGACCCTGATGGTTCACCTGCAGCGGACCGACGGTCGGCACAAGCCGCGTCACCGCTTCGAGCGGCACGGTCGTCCCGTTCGATGTCTTCAGATAAACACGGGAAAGATCGTTCACGCTCGTCTGATATTCGGGCAGGCTTTCGAGAATGACCTGATAGTCGTTCGCCGGCGTATAGATCGTCGCCACCTGGCGTGATCCGAACGCGTTGTACAATTCCTGCCGCACCTGATCGATGGTGACCCCATAGACGGCGGCCTTTTCACGGTCGACTTCGACCGTCATCTGCGGATTTTTCACGTAAAGGTCCGTCGTGACGTCGAGCAGGCCCGGGAGCTTGGCAATCTTGTCGCGCATATTGGGCGCGACCTCGTACAGGGTCTCGGTGTCATTCGAGGTCAGCGTGTATTGATACTGGCTCTTGTTGAGGCGGCCGCCGAGATTGATGTTCTGGATCGGCTGGAAGAAGATCTGGATGCCCGTTACGACGTTAGCGTTGCGGCGCAGCCTCGCGGTGACCTCCGGCAGGCTGTCCCGTTCCTTGCGCGGCTTGAGCGCAATCAGCATGCGGCCGCTATTGCCGACCGTGTTCGGGCCGCCGACTCCGACCGTCGAATTCACGTACGCCACGGCCGGATCCGCTCGTACAAGCGCCACGACCTTGTTCTGGCGCTCAGACATCGCGGGAAAGGAAATGTCCGTCGCCGCGTCGGTGATACCGATCATGTAGCCCGTGTCTTCGATCGGGAAGAAGCCCTTGGGCACGACGATATAGAGCCAGATCGAACCGAAGATCGTCGCGAGCGTGACGACGCCCATGATCGCCTTGCGCGACAGCACGGCATCGAGCGTCACGCGGTAAATTCCGAGCAGCGTTTGAAAGAAGCGCTCGAACGTACGCAGGACAATGTTTTCCTTCTCGCCCTCCCGGTGCGCGCGCAGGACGCGGGCGCACAGCATCGGCGTCAATGTCAGCGAGACGAAACCGGAAATAATGATTGCGATGGTGATCGAGACCGCGAATTCGCGGAATACGCGGCCGACCATGCCGCCCATCAACAGCACCGGAATGAACACCGCGATCAGCGAGAACGTGATCGACACGATGGTAAAACCGATTTCGCGCGAACCCTTCAGGGCCGCCTCGAATGGCCGCATGCCACCTTCGATGTGGCGGACGATGTTTTCCAGCATGACGATCGCGTCATCGACCACGAAGCCGACCGACAACGTCAACGCCAGCAGCGTCATATTGTTGATCGAGAACCCGAATGCATACATCGCCGCGCACGTACCGATCAGCGAGATCGGAACGGCAAGCGCCGGAATGACTGTCGCCGACAATTTCCGCAGGAACAGGAAAATCACCAAAAGCACGAGCGCAATCGCAATCGCGAGCGTCTCCTGCACATCGACCACTGCCTGCCGGATCGAGATCGAGCGGTCGAACAGCGGCTGGAATTCGATCGATGGCGGCAATTGCGCGCGCAGACTCGGGAGCCGGTCGCGCACGGAATCGACGACATCCACAGTATTGGCGTCCGGCTGACGCTGGATCGCCATGACGATGGCGCGGGAGTCGTTAAACCAGGTGGCGATCTTGTTGTTCTCGACGCTGTCGATGACGTGCGCCACATCGGTCAGCTTTATCGGGGCGCCGTTGCGATAGGCGACAACGACGTCGCGATATGCGGCCGCATGCTCCATCGCGCCCGTTGCGAGCAGCGTCACCGCCTGGTTCGGACCCTGCAGCGTTCCGACCGGCGCCGAGGAATTGGCCTTGGAAACGACGGTACGGATATCGTCGAGCGAAATGTTGCGCGCCGCCGCGGCAACCGGATCAACCTGCACGCGCACGGCAAAGCGCTGCGCGCCATAGACCAGCACCTGCGCGACGCCGCCCAACTGCGAAATCTGCGGCGCGATGGTGGTTTCGGCGTATTCGTTGAGCCGCGACAAAGGCAGCGTCTGCGAGCGCAGGCTCAGGAACAGCACCGGGAAATCGCCGGGATTGACCTTGCGGAAGCTCGGCGGCGTCGTCATCTCGACCGGCAGGCGCCGTTGCGCCACGGTGAGCGCCGTCTGCACGTCGAGCGCCGCGCCGTCGATATTGCGATTGAGATCGAACTGGATGGTGATCTGCGTCGTACCCTGCGACGAGGATGAGTTCATCGACGAGATGCCGGCGATCGTCGACAATTGCCGTTCGATCGGGGACGCGACCGACGCCGCCATTGTCTCTGGCGAAGCGCCGGGCAACGTGGCGGTGATGCTGATGGTCGGAAAGTCGACGGCGGGCAGCGCTGCGACCGGCAGCAGCCGGTAGGCGAAGGCACCGAACACGACCAGAGACGCCGTCATCAACGTCGTGAGGACGGGACGCCGGATGCAGACTTCCGAGATGTTCATGTCAGGCGCCCGGCTTCTTCTCGCGCACGGAGACTTTCGCGCCGTTCGACAATAGCAACTGGCCGTCGATCACGACCGTTTCGCCGTCTTGCAGCCCCGTCGCGATCACCGCCATGTTTCCGACGATGCGCTCGACCTTCACCGGCTGAACCTTCGCCGTGTCGCCGTTGATCACGAAAACGAAGTTTCCGTTCTGGCTCACCTGCACTGCCACGGAAGGCACCGTCACGGCCTCCTCAACACGCAGCGTCAATTGCGTGCGCACGAGTGTGCCCGGCCACAACAGTTCATCGGTATTGGGCATGGTAGCGCGCACGGTGACCATGCCGGTTGTCGAATCGACCGAGTTCTCGATCATGGTCACAACGCCATTGGCCTTGCGCGGATCGCCGGGAACGGTGCTTTCGACTGTCGCCGTTTCCGCCCCGAGCGCGTTGCGGATGTCGGGCAACACCGCCTGCGGCACCGTGAAGCTGACATAGACCGGTGAAATCTGATTGATGGTGACGAGCGGCGACGTATCTGCCGGCCGCACAAAATTGCCGACCTTCACATTAGCGGCGCTCACACGTCCCGTAATCGGCGCCGTGATGCGGCACCACGACAATTGTACTTTGAGATTGGCAAGCTGGGCCTGATCGGCCTTGATCGCGGCCTTCGCCGTATCGACTGCGGTGTTGGCGTTATCGAGATTGGTCTGCGGCGTGGCAGCCTTGGCGACGAGTTCGGTATACCGCCGCACATCGCGCTCGGCCTGTTCGAGCTGCGCCTGGTCGCGCGCAATCAGGCCTTCGACCTGCTGCGCCTGCGCTTCGAGCTGGCGGCTGTCGAGCGTGAACAGAAGGTCGCCCTCCTTCACACGCGCGCCGTCGTTGAAGTGCACGCCGACGATCATTGTTTCGAGACGCGACTTGATGGCCACGCTGGCGATCGGCGTCACGTTGCCAAGCGCGTCGACGCGCAAGGGCACCGGCTTCTTCACGGCCTTGGCAACTTCGACGGGAACGACGCGCGCGCTCGGGCGGGCGCCCTGCGCGGCCGCATCGTTGCCATTGAGGAGGGAGCGGGTCAGAACGGCGCCACCGAGCAAGACGAGCCCGGCCGCGCCGGCAATAACCCAGCCGCGCCTGGTCATGACTGATTCACGCCCCACGATTTCATGACCGTCGGGGTTCCCTGTTCCCGGCGGAGCCGGTCGTTACACCGCCTGTGATTGTCCGGCATTTCCTATCATATCCCCTTCAAAAACACATTAAATCTCGTTCAGACGCGCCGTTTGGCCGTCAAAACCGGCAATTCTGCAACGCGCTTCACCCGGACCCGGAAGTCGGGCATTTTGCCGCGACCCATCCTCTTTGGTTAACACCCGATTGCCATGCGCATTGCGACCTGGAACGTCAATTCGATCAAACAGCGCGTGGAAAATCTCAGCGCGTGGCTGAAGGAATCCCAGCCGGATATCGTCTGCCTGCAGGAGACGAAATGCGTCGACGAGGCCTTCCCGCGCTTCGAGCTTGAGGCCCTCGGCTACAATGTCGCAGTCCATGGGCAGAAGACGTTCAACGGTGTCGCCATCGCCTCGAAATGGCGATTCGACGAGGTGACGCCCGGATTGCCGGGCGATCCCGGCGACGATCACGCCCGGTTCATCGAAGCGGTTGTCTCGACCACGAGCGGGGCGTTACGCATCGCCTGCCTCTACCTGCCGAACGGAAATCCCGTTCCCGACAAATATCCCTACAAGCTGAAATGGATGGACCGCCTTTTTGAATACGCGCGCGAGCGTCTTAAACTGGAAGAAGAACTCGTTCTCTGTGGCGACTTCAACGCCATCCCTGCCGCCGGCGACGTTTACGATCCGCGCGCGTGGGTCGAGGACGCCCTGTTCCGGCCGCAAACGCGCGAAAAATTCCGCGCGCTGGTCAATCTCGGACTGACCGATGCCGTCCGCGCGACGAGCGACGCGCCCGGCCTCTACACCTTCTGGGATTATCAGGCCGGTGCCTGGCAGAAAAACAGGGGCCTGCGGATTGACCACATCCTGCTCTCGCCCCGCGCGACCGACCGCCTCGTTGCCACAGGCATCGACAAGCACGTGCGGTCCTGGGAGAAGCCGTCGGACCACGTTCCGGTCTGGGCCGATCTCGCCATCGAGGCGCGCTAGGGCGAAACGCAAAAAGCCCCGACCGATGCCGGGGCTTGTCGTGAGGAATCTCGGATTGTACAGGCGCGCTATTCGCGCCGGGTCTTCAGATAGCGCTCGAGATAAACGACAGCCAGGGCGCGCTCGTCTTCCGTCGCCTGCCGCGACGCCGATTCCTGCAATTCGCGGATCCACGCGTCGCCCTCTGCCGTCGCGCCCTCGCGCGCGAGCGTGAGCCACATCAGTCCGCGCGGGACCTGCCGCGGAACGATCTTGCCCTGGCAGAGAATTTTTCCGAGCAACGCCTGCGCGTGATACTGGCCCTTGTTCGCCGCCGCCGCGAGCCAGCGCACGGCCTGACGCGGATTCCTCTCGGAGCCGGTGCCATCGAGATAAAGCCGGCCGAGATTGTATTGCGCATCGGCGTCGCCGAAATAAGACGCCGCATACGAATACATTTCGCGAGCGCGCTCCGGATCGGCCTTGATCGTCGAATTCGGAATGCCTTCGAGGTAATAGTGGCCGAGCTGCACGAAGGCATACGCGACGACGCGCGCCTGCGGCAATTCCGGGCTGTCCTCGGCGTGGCTGTCGGCAATGCGGCTGAAGTAATCGAACGCGCGCAGATCGTCGCGCTGCACGCCGTCGCCCTCCGCATACATGCGGCCGAGCTTCCATTGCGCGAGTGCATGGCCCTTCTCGGCGGCGTATTGGAGTGCGGAAATTGCCTTGGCCTTTTCGCCGAGCTTCAGCGCGTTGGCGCCGGTGCGGAAGGCTTCCATCGCCGTCGGCGTGAGCGTGTCGCTAGGCGCCGGGCTGCCGTCGAAGGCAAAGGCCGGCGCGAGGCCAAGCCCCGCACTCACCACAGCAATGCGCGCGAGCCTAACTATCCGCATAGCACTTCGTCTCGGCCGAGCCGCCCGGATGGGTCACGGCGCCGTTCAACGCAGAACCCACCTGTTGCGCATATTTCCAAAGGTAACCGGATCCGTACTCACTCGTCCGCGCCTTCCACTCGCCTTTGCGCTTTGCCAGCTCGGCGTCCGAGAGCCTGACATTGAGTGTGCCGTTGGCGGCATCCAGTTCGATGATATCGCCGTCCCGCAGGAGGCCGATCGGGCCGCCGATCGCGGCCTCCGGGCCGACATGGCCGACGCAGAAGCCGCGCGTCGCGCCGGAAAAGCGGCCATCCGTGATGAGCGCGACCTTGTCGCCCATGCCCTGCCCATACAGGGCTGCCGTGGTCGAAAGCATCTCGCGCATGCCGGGGCCGCCGCGGGGACCTTCGTAGCGGATCACGAGAACGTCGCCTTCCTTGTACTTGCGGTTCTTGACCGCATCGAAACACGCTTCCTCTCCGTCAAAGCAGCGCGCAGGCCCGGTAAATTTCAAGGTCTGCATGCCGGCAACCTTAACGATCGCGCCTTCCGGCGCGAGGTTGCCTTTGAGCCCGACGACGCCACCGGTCGGCGACATGGGGTTCTTCGCCGGCCGGACCACGTCCTGGTCGGGGTTCCACTTCACGCTCTGGAGATTCTCGGCGATCGTGCGGCCGGTTACCGTGAGGCAGTCGCCATGCAGGTACCCGCCCTCGAGCAAGGTCTTCATCAGAAGCGGCACCCCGCCTGCTTCGAACAAATCCTTGGCGACATAGCGGCCACCTGGTTTCAAATCCGCGATATATGGTGTCCTTTTGAAGACTTCGGCCACGTCGAACAGCGTGAATTCGATGCCGGCTTCGTGCGCGATCGCGGGCAGGTGCAGAGCCGCATTGGTGGAGCCGCCGGACGCCGCGACGGTCGCGGCCGCGTTCTCCAGCGCCTTGCGCGTGACGATATCGCGCGGGCGAATGCCAGCCACCACGAGATCCATGATCTTCTCGCCTGCGGTCATGCAGAACGCATCGCGGATCTCGTAGGGCGCCGGCGCCCCCGCCGAGTAAGGCAGCGCCAGCCCGATCGCCTCGGACACTGTCGCCATGGTGT